>JAKQLM010000600.1 GCA_029567145.1 Pseudomonadota bacterium | reverse complement strand
TGCCCGGCGTCGGGATCAGCTGACCATGTTCCTGCCGTTCTTCCAGACCTTGCGGGAAGAAGGCGTGCCGGTGTCGGTCCGGGAATTCCTGGCCTTTCTGGAGGCGATGGCGTCGGGGCTGGTGATCTATGACCCCGAGGGCTTCTATCACCTCGCCCGGCTGACCATGGTCAAGGATGAACGCCATATCGACCGGTTCGACCGGGCCTTCGCGCGGGCGTTCTCGGGGCTTGAAGGCGTGACTGCGGATCAGGTGCTGGAGGCGCTGGACCTGCCGCGCGATTGGCTGGAAAAGCTGGCCGAGCGGCATCTGTCGGCCGAAGAGCGGGCGTCGATCCAGGCGCTTGGCGGGTTCGACAAGCTGATGGAGGTGCTGCGTCAGCGCCTGTCTGAACAGAAGGGGCGGCATCAGGGTGGGTCGAAATGGGTGGGGACGGCGGGGACCTCGCCGTTCGGGGCCTACGGCTACAACCCCGAGGGCGTGCGGATCGGGCAGCACAGCGGGCGGCATGGTCGGGCGGTCAAGGTCTGGGACCGGCGCGAGTTTCGCAATCTGGACGGAGGCGCGGAAATCGGCACGCGGACGATGAAGCTGGCGCTGCGCCGCTTGCGCCGCTGGGCGCGGGAGGGGGCGGAGCAAGAGCTGGACCTGGACGGCACGATCCGCGCGACGGCGGCGCAGGGCTGGCTGGACGTGCAGACCAGGGCAGAGCGGCGCAATGCGGTAAAGGTGCTGCTGTTTCTGGACATCGGCGGGTCGATGGACCCCCATGTCCGGGTGATGGAAGAGCTGTTCACCGCCGCAAAGGCCGAATTCCGGCATCTGGAGGTCTTCTACTTTCACAACTGCGTCTATGACGGGCTGTGGCGCGACAACCGCCGTCGGTGGGAGCATCAGACCCCGACCTGGGATGTGATCCGGACCTATGGCGCGGACTGGCGGCTGATCGTGGTCGGCGATGCGGCGATGTCTCCTTATGAGGTGACGCACCCGGGCGGGGCGAACGAACACTGGAACCGCGAGCCGGGCGAGGTCTGGCTGCGACGGATCCGGGCGCAGTGGCCGTATCATGTCTGGATCAACCCGGTGGCCGAGCCGGGCTGGGGCTATGCGCAGTCAACGGCCCTGATCGGCGAGCTGTTCGAGGGGCGCATGGTGCCGATGACGCTGGACGGTCTGGCACGCGGGATAAAGGGGCTGCGATGACGCGGTTGATCACCCTGTGGCGGGCGCGGCCCTGGCTGACCTCGGCCTTCCTTGCGGCTTGCGGGCTGGCCCTGTTCTTTGCGGTCCGCCTGACAGTGCAGACGGTCTACTGGGCGAACCACCAGGACGAGCCGGTCCGCCCCTGGATGACGGTGGGCTACATCGCGCGGTCCTGGGATCTGGACGCCCGCGAGATCGACCGGCTGGCAGGTCTGCCCCTGCCCGAGACCAAGGGCCGGCCGCAGCCCCTGTCCGAGATTGCCGCCGACCGGGGTGTGCCGGTGGCCGACATCATCGACGCTGTGGAAGCCGCAATTGATACGTTGCGGGCGCAGGACGCCGTGCCGGGTGCGGTCCAGGGCCTGGGCGAATGACCGCCTGGCTGCTGGCACTGGTGCCACAATACGGGCTGTGGCTCTTGGCGGCGACGACGTTCCTGTCCTGCCTTGCCCTGCCCTTTCCAGCCTCGATCCTGATGCTGACTGCGGGTGGCTTTGCTGCGGCGGGGGATCTGGTGCTGTGGCAGGCGTTCCTTGCGGCGGCGGCGGGCGGGATCGCGGGGGACCAGTTGGGCTATTGGGCCGGGCGCGGGCTTGGGACCCCGGCGCTGGCCCGCTTGCGCCGCGACCCCGCGCGCGACCGAATGCTGGCGCGGGCCGATGCACTGATGCAGCGGCGCGGGATCATGGCGATCTTCCTGTCGCGCTGGCTGGTCAGCCCCTTGGGCCCCTGGGTCAACCTGATCGCGGGCAGCACGTCCTATCCCTGGGCGCGCTTCACGTTTGCCGGGGTTGCGGGCGAAGCGGTCTGGGCGGGCCTGTATGTCGGCGCGGGCTACGGGTTTGGTGGAAATGTCGAAGCGGCCAGCGACATGCTGGGATCGGTCCTTGGCCTGGTGGGCGCGGTGGGGGCGGTGCTTGCGCTGGGGTATTGGCTTTTCACCTCGAAGCAGGGCCAGGCCGCGTTGCACAGGCGCAGCCGCTGACTATATCTGCGGCATGATCAAGCTTTTGCCCCTGATGCTGGCTGTTCTTTACGCGCTGGCGATGCTGGGGTTTTCCACCTGGCGCACAAAGCGCGTGCTGGACGCCAATTCGCGTCCGCTGACCGATCCCGAGATCACCGGGCTGGCCGACCGGATGGCAACGGCGCTGGAGGTGCCGGGCATCAAGGTCAACGTCTTCGACATCGAGGCGGTGAACGGGCTTGCCGCAGCCGACGGGCGCATCTTCCTGACGCGGGGCTTTCTGGACCGCAAGGCGCGCGGCGAGGTGTCGGCAGAGGAGCTGGCCAGCGTGATCGCGCACGAGATGGGTCATGTCGCCCTGGGTCACACCCGACGCCGGATGATCGACTTTACCGGGCAGAACGCGGTCTTTGTCATGCTGTCGGCGGTCCTGTCGCGCTATTTGCCATTCATCGGGGTCTGGATCGCCAACCTGATCTCGACCGCGCTGATGGCGCGGATGTCGCAACGCGACGAGTTCGAGGCGGACGCCTATGCCTCGGCCTTGCTGATCAAGTCCGGGATCGGGACCGGGCCGCAGAAATCGCTGTTCCGCAAGCTGGGGTCCCTGACCGCGACGCGGAGCGAAGGCCTCCCCGCCTGGCTTTTAAGCCACCCGAAGCTGGAGGCACGCATCGCCGCGATCGAGGCAAACGAGGCGCGCTGGATGCGCCCGGGCCAGATTTCCTAGGCAGGAAACTGGCGAAAATTCTTGTCTACGGATCCTGGTCCCCTGGACCGGCGGTCGGCCAAAGCTGCGCCGCTGCGTCCGCCGAATAGCGTCCCAGTCGCACATCTTCGACCACCAGCTCGGGGTCGCGGCGGCCGGGCGGGCCATAGCCGCCACCGCCCGGCGTGCGCACCCGGACCCGGTCGCCGGGCTGTAGCGCGATGTCCTGCGCCTTGGACAGATGCTCCGGCACCATGACCACGCCGTCGCGGATCACCTCGACCCGGTTGACGGCCCCGTCCCCGCCGCCAAGCGCGCCTTGCGGGCCGGTACGACCGTGATCCATCACGAAACTGGCCCGCGCTGTGCCGCGCAACAGCTCGATTTCATAGTCCAGCCCGAAGCCGCCCCGGTGCTGCCCTGCCCCGCCGGAACCTTCGTGCAGCGCATAGCGGCGGTAGAGGACGGGATAGGTCTGCTCCATGATCTCGACCGGGGGTGCCTTGGAAATGCCGATGGTCGAGCAGCCGTTGGCGATGCCGTCACCCCGCGCGCTGCCGCCATAGCCGCCGCCCGAAATCTGGTACATCACGTAGTCCCGGCCCTTTTCCGGGTCGTGCCCACCCAGACCGAAGTTGCCCGATGTGCCCGCCGGTGCCGCTGTCACCCGGTCCGGAAGGGGCTGAACCAGCGCGGCGAAGACCGCCTCGGCGATGCGCTGGCTGACCTCGGCGGCGCAGCCCGACACCGGGCGCGGGTACTGCGCGTCAAGGAAGGTGCCCTTGATGCCGGTGACGGTCAGGGGTTCGAACGCGCCCGCGCTGATCGGGACATCGGGAAAGATGTGGCGCATCGCCAGGTAGACCGACGAGAGGGTGGTGGCGCGGACCGAGTTCATCGGGCCAAGGCAAGGCGGCGACGACCCCGCAAAGTCGAAGGTCAGGCCGTGATCGGCCTTGGTCACCGCCAGCGCGATGGTCAGGGGCTGGTTGACCACCCCGTCGCTGTCGACAAAGGCGGTGCTGTGGTAGGTCCCGTCCGGCACAAGGTCGATCATGGCCCGCATCTGCCGCGCGGCAAGTCGGCGCATTTCGGCAATCGCCGTTATCACCGTCGCATCGCCGTAGCGGTCCAGCAGGCCTGCCAGCCGCTCGGCCCCCACCAGAAGAGCCGAGGCCTGCGCCTTGACGTCGCCGATCCTTTGTTCCGACACGCGGATGTTGGAGCAGATGATCTGGTAGATTTCCTGATCAAGCGTGCCCTTCTTGAACAGTTTGACCGGGGGCAGGCGCAGGCCTTCCTGTTCGGCGCTGATCGCGCTGGCGGAAAAGCCGCCAGGCACCGCGCCGCCGGTATCGGGCCAGTGGCCGGTGTTGGACAGCCAGCAGAAGATCTGGCCCCCCCGCCAGACCGGCATGGCAAAGCGCACGTCCATCAGATGCGTGCCACCAAGGTAGGGGTCGTTGACGATGTAGATGTCGCCCGGCTCGGGTGCGGCGGTCAGGCCTTCGGCGATGCGTTGCAGGATCGTGCGGGTGGAAAACTGCATGACGCCGACAAAGACCGGCAGGCCCTTGGAGCCTTGGGCGATCAGGCTGCCGTCGGTCGCGGAATAGATGCCGTCGGACCGGTCGTCCGCCTCGGCGATCACCGGGGAAAAGGCCGCGCGAGAGAAGGTCAGGTCCATCTCGTCGCAGACCTGCTGCAGGCCCGCCTGGATGACGGCCAGAGTGACGGGGTCGATCATGGCGACACCTGCACGATCAGGTTTCCGTCGGCGTCAGA
Source organism: Pseudomonadota bacterium (assembly GCA_029567145.1). Classification (GTDB taxonomy): domain Bacteria; phylum Pseudomonadota; class Alphaproteobacteria; order Rhodobacterales; family Rhodobacteraceae; genus Tabrizicola. Next base: position 409 of record JAKQLM010000600.1, on the reverse strand, counting down.
CGTGACGCGCGCGCCGGGGTCGATCACGATGGTCGTGTCCATTTGCTCAATGATCGCAGGGCCTTGCAGGTCGATGGTCAAGGGCAGATGGTCGCGCCAATAGACCGGCGTGTCGTGCCAGCCGTCGAACCAGACTTGTCGCCTCGCGTTCGGTTCGGCGCGGTCCTTGCGACCCGCCGGGTCGATCAGTCGCGACAGGTCAAGGGCCGGGCGTTCACCGATGACCGAGACGTTTAGGTTCACCAGATTGGCCCGGATCGTCGGCAGGTCAACGCGAAAGCGGGCGTGGTAGGCCGCCTCGAACAGGCGCTGCAGCGTATCGCGGTCGGGGGTGGCATTGGGCAAGGCCACCCGCAGAAGATGGGTCTGGCCCACGAACTGCATGTCGGCAGAGTATTCCGCGCGGGTG
>JAKQLM010000592.1 GCA_029567145.1 Pseudomonadota bacterium | reverse complement strand
ATCGAGGAAGACTTCAACGCCCACTACGGCCCCAAAGCCCATCCGGCCGAGTGAGAGGAAACTGAACATGTTCCGCAAGATCGCACTCACCGCCGCATCGGTTCTGGTCCTTGCCGCGCCCGTCTGGGCGGAAACGGCGGGCGAGCAACATATCGAGGATGTGGACTTCGCCCATGAAGGCCCGTTCGGCCGGTTCGACCAGTTCCAGCTGCAGCGCGGGCTTCAGGTCTATACCGAGGTCTGCTCGGGCTGCCACGGGCTGAAGTTCGTCCCGATCCGCAGCCTGTCGGACGCGGGCGGGCCGGGTATCCCGGAAGACCAGGTCCGTGCCTATGCCAAGCAGTTCACCGTGACCGACAAGGAAACCGGCGAAGATCGCGAAGGCCTGCCGACCGACAACTTCCCGGCCAACACCGGGGCTGGGGCACCTGACCTTTCGCTGATGGCCAAGGCCCGCGCCGGATTTCACGGACCCTATGGAACCGGCATCAACCAGCTGGTCCGCGGCATGGGCGGACCGGAATACATCGTCTCGATCCTGACCGGCTATACCGGCGAGGAGAAGGAAGAGTTCGGGTCATTCTTCTATGAGAACAAGGCCTTCCCGGGTGGCTGGATCGCAATGGCTCCGCCGCTGTCCGATGACCAGGTGACCTATGCCGACGGTCACCCGGCTACGGTGCATCACATGGCCGAGGATGTCGCGTCCTTCCTGATGTGGGCCGCCGAGCCAAAGCTAATGGCGCGCAAGGATGCGGGCTTCGTCAGCGTGATTTTCCTGGCGATCCTGTCGACGCTGTTGTTCCTGACCAACAAGCGGATCTGGGCCAGCGCCAAAGGCAAAAAGCACGCCTGATCTGGCCGATTGACGATAAGGAAACCCCGCCCGCAAGGCGGGGTTTTTCATTTGCGGCCCAGGTAGTCTGCCAGCGCCGGGGGCGGGTCGGCGAACAGCAGATCGGTGGGGACCGGCAGCTGGACGACGCCCCCGGCCACAAAAGCAGTCTTGCCGCCCAGAGCTTGGGCGTCATCCGGATCGTGGGT
>JAKQLM010000227.1 GCA_029567145.1 Pseudomonadota bacterium | reverse complement strand
TGATACCCCGCCGACCCGACGCTGGCCAGGATTTCGCCCGAAGCATGGTCGGCCACCAGGATCGCCACCTGCAACTGTTCGCCGCGCCCCGCAACCGCCTCTTGCGCCAGCGCCTCCAGCTTCTTTTGCAGCTCGCGGTCGATGGTCAGGCTGTGGATCAGCAGCAAGGGCTGATCGGCCAGCGCCCGGTCCGCCAGATGCGGGGCCAGCGCCGGAAAGGGTTTGCGCAGGCCCGGCACGTCCTCGCGCAGGGCGGCCTCGGCCTCGTCCGCGTCGATGACCCCCGCGCCCACGGCGCGCGCCAGCACACGGTTGCGGGCAGCCTCGGCCCGGTCGGCCGCGCGGTCGGGGCGGCGGCTTTCCGGGGCCTGCGGGATCGCCACCAGCAGCGCCGCCTCGGCCGGGGTCAGGCGCTTTGGCTCCTTGCCGAAATAGCTGATGGATGCCGCGCGGACGCCCTCCAGGTTGCCGCCAAACGGCGCAAGGTGCAGGTAAAGCTGCAGGATCTGGTCCTTGGTCAGCCGCCGCTCCAGCGCCAGCGCGACCCGCATCTGGCGCAGCTTGCCCCCCACCTCACCGGTCGTGCCTTCCTCCAGCAGGCGGGCGACCTGCATCGTCAGCGTTGACCCGCCCGACACCACGCGCCCGTTCCAGACCGCCTGCAAGACCGCGCGGGACATCGACCGCAGGTCCACGCCGTTGTGGTCGCGGAACCGCTTGTCCTCGTAGGCCAGCAGCATCTTGAGGTATGTCGGGTCGACCTTGTCAGGCGGCAGCGCCAGCCGCCAGCGGCCATCAGCGACGGTATAGGCGCGCAGAAGATCGCCGTTGCGGTCGAGCACTTCGATCGAGGTTTCGACCACCAAAGGCGGCAGAACCGTCGCGTCGACCCATTGGTCAAAGCGGTCGCGGCCAAAGGCAGCAAGCCAGAGGGTGACCGCGAGTGTGATGATCCAGCGCGCGCGCATCAGTGGCACAGGTCCTGTCGCGGGAGGGAAGTCTCGCGGTCACATTTCTCAACAGGGGGCCGCGCCCTCCCAAAAGGGGGAAGGGCACGGCCCGGCGGCCTTCGGCCTGGTTTGCGGGCCCAACCCGCTCTTCTTACGGCGCGATGGTAACCTCACCCGTCTCGCTGCGCGCGCGGAAGTCGGGGCGGTACATGTCCTCGACCGAGGCGGCGGCGTGGTGGAACGTGCCGGGGCTGATCGCGCGGACGACATAGGCCAGCCGGAACGACTGATCCGACTGCCAATCCACCGCCGTCAGGAACCGGTCCTGCCGGAATTCCGAATGCGCCACGTCCTGCAACGTATCCAGCCAGCCCAGTTCCGAGGTGGACCCCGCCGACATCAGGTTCGGGTTGTCGATCTCGAACCCGGCGGGCAAGGGATCGCTGACCATCAGCCGCGCTTCGCCATAGGCAAAGGGCGTCACCTCCAGCACCGTCACCAACCGGGTGCCTGCGGTCACGCCCTCCAGCGTCACCTCTTCCCCCGCCATGGTAAAGTAGGTGCGGGTAATGGCATAGCCGTTGCCGCCTGCCGGTTCCGGTTCGGACGGAACGCCGTAAGTGGTGACGGTCACCGTCGTATCCGCCCCGTCGTTCTTGACGACGACCGGAGTGACTGACCCGGCATCCAGCACCCGGACCAAAGGCCCATCGGCGGGCTTGCCGTCGATGGTGATCCCCTCGGCCCCGGGCCGGTCGATCAGCGCGTTGGTCGCCAGAAGCGCCCAAGTTGCCTCTTGAGTCGACAGGTTCTGGCCTTGGGTCGCAATCCGGTCGGTCAACGCCTCGCGGTCGACCGCATTGGACCCCGACTCCACCGCCAGCGTCAGCAGCGCCGCCGCGTCGCGGTAGCGCGTGCCATAGTCCACCCGCCAGGTCTGGCCGATCTCCGGTGCCAGCGACTCCATCTTCGCCGCCGCCTTGCGGAACATCGCATCGGCCCGCGCCTGGTCGCCATAGGACGCCAGGGCCGCGCCCAGCTGCGCCATCGCGATCGGGGTCGAGAAGTCGTCCCCCTTCACGTCGGCATAGTAGCGCAGATCGCCCACCGCCGCCGCGCCCTCACGCGCCAGCACCATCAGCGCGTAGGCCAGCGCCTCACCCCCGCCGTTGATTTCAGAGCTGAAGTCGGGCGTGTAGTTCACCTGGTTGCGCAAGTTCGCCAGCGCGTTCTTGAAGGCCAGATCCGGCACCTGATAGCCCTGCGCCTTGGCCCGGCTTAGAAAGTCGGTGACATAGGCGTTCAGCCACAGGTCGCCGTCCGCAGGCCCCCATAGCCCGAACCCGCCGGTCGAGGACTGGTTCGCCAGAATCTCCATCACCGCGTCGTCGATGCGCTTCTGGATATTGTCGGCACCTTTCAGGTCCATCACCCGGGCGATTTCGTCAAAGTACAGCAGCGGCAGCGCGCGGCTGGTCATCTGTTCCGTGCAGCCATAGGGATAGCGGTCCAGCGAGGCCAGAAGCCCCGGCGCGTTCAGTCGTGCCAAGGGCCCGACCGCCATCGTCGCCTTGCCCGAGCCGTCAACCAGCCCGGCAAACACGTTCTCGTCGAAGGTGAAGCTTTGGCCCGATGCCAGCTCCAGCCGGGTGATCCGCGCCACTTCGGGGTCGTTCACCTGCACCGGGATGGTCAGCGTCTTTTTCAGCACCTTGCCGTCCGGCGTGGTCAGGCTGATGTCGATGGTCTGGGTCCCGACCCCGCCCGCCGTCACCGGCACCTCGAACACGGCTTTCGCCTTGTCGCCCAGGTCAAAGCCCGCAGGCACTTCGCCCAGGGTCAACCCGTTCGCCGTCACGTCCAGGCTCATCCGGCCCGACGGCCCGGTGGCGTGGACGATCTCCAGCAGAAGGCGGCTGGTATCCCCCGGCGACAGGAAGCGCGGGACGCTTGCCGTCACAACGACCGGATCGCGCACCAGCACGTCGGCGGTTGCTTGCCCGACGCCGGTCTTCGACCAGGCCACCGCCATCACCTTGACCGTGCCGTTGAAGCTGGGCAGGTCGAACGATGCCCGCGCATAGCCATCCGCGCCCACCGTCACCGGCCCGGTGAAATACGCCACCAGCTCTTCTGTCGGAGGGGGCGCTTGCAACCGCGCCTGTGCGCCCGCATCGCCACCCGACCGAACCTCGCCCGTGGCCCCGTTCAGCCCGTCGATCAGACGGCCATAGATGTCGCGGATGCCGACACCCAGACGCCGCTGGCCAAAGTA
>JAKQLM010000226.1 GCA_029567145.1 Pseudomonadota bacterium | reverse complement strand
GTTTGCCAACACCGACCAGGCGCGGGGCATGGCGCGGGAGTTGATGGCAGCGGGGATCACGGTTGCGGCGATCATCGACCCGCGCCCGGATGCGTCGACGGTCGAGGATTGTCCGGTGCATGTGGGGGCCGAGGTCGTGGGTAGCCGTGGGCGGCTGGGCTTGTCGGGCATCCAGGTGCGCAAGGGGTCGGAGATCATCGAGATCGAGACCGATTGCCTCGCGATGTCGGGCGGCTGGAACCCGACGATCCATCTGACCTGCCACATGAACGGGCGGCCTCGGTGGAGTGAGGAGCTGGCGGCCTTTGTCCCGATGGAGGGCGCGGTGCCGGGACTGGTCGCGGTGGGGGCGGCGAATGGGTCGATGTCCACCCATGGTGCCTTGGCCACGGGTCATGCTGCGGCGCTGAAGATGGTTGAGGCCTTGGGGCGGAAGGTGACGGTTGCGCTGCCCGAGGCCGAGGACATGCCCTACCGGCTGAAGGCGCTGTGGGCGGTGGAGGGGACCGGGCGGGCCTGGCTGGATTTTGCCAATGACGTGACGACGAAGGACGTGAAGCTGGCCGCGCAGGAAGGGTTCCGGTCGGTCGAGCACATGAAGCGCTACACCACGCAAGGGATGGCACCGGATCAGGGCAAGAACTCGAACGTCGCGGCGCTGGCGGTCTTGGCGGATGCGACGGGGCGGGGGATTGCCGAGACGGGGGTGACGACCTTCCGGCCACCCTACGTCCCGGTGTCGATCGCGGCGATGGGGGCCGGGGGCCGGGCCGAAGGCTTTGCGCCGCAGCGGTTTCTGACCAGCGATCAGGCGAGCCGCGACCGGGGTGCGCCGATGATCGAGGCGGGGCTGTGGTATCGCCCCAGCTACTTCCCGAAGCCGGGGGAAAGCACCTGGCGCGAGGCGTGCGACCGCGAGGTGAACATGGTCCGGCAGGCCGTCGGGGTCGCCGATGTGTCCACGCTGGGGAAAATCGACATTCAGGGGCGGGATGCGGGGCGCTTTCTGGATTTCGTTTACACCAATGCCTTCAGCACCTTGCCGGTGGGCCGGGTCCGCTATGGCTTGATGCTGCGCGAGGATGGGCTGGTGCTGGACGACGGAACCAGCGCCCGGCTGGGGGACAATCACTATCTGATGACCACCACCACCGCAGCGGCGGGGCTGGTGATGCGGCATCTGGACTTCGTGCATCAGGCGTTCTATGCGGATTGGCAGGTGCGGTTCATTTCCGTGACTGAATCCTGGGCGCAGTTCGCCGTTGCAGGTCCAAAGGCGCGGGAACTGGTGAACTCGTTCCTGGAAGTGCCGGTCGAGCTGCCCTTCATGGGGGTCGCCCCGGTGAAGGTGGGCGGGGCCGATGGGCGGTTGTTCCGCATCTCGTTCAGCGGTGAGGAAGGCTATGAGATCGCGGTGCCGACGCGCTATGGCGAGGCGCTGTTCCGGGATCTGGTCGCCCGGGCCGAGACGATGGGCGGCGGGCCTTACGGGATGGAGGCGCTGAACGTCATGCGGATCGAGAAGGGCTTCATCACCCATGCCGAGATTCATGGGCGCGTCACGGCGCATGACATCGGGATGGAGAAGATGGTTTCCGCCAAGAAGGAGTGCATCGGCAAGGCAGCGGCAACGCGGCCCGGGATGTGGGGGCCAGAGCGCGAGCAACTGGTGGGGTTGAAGGCGCAAGGGCCGATTTCGGCAGGGGCACACCTTTTCGTGCCGGGGTCCGAGGTCCATCGCGAGACGGATCAGGGCTATGTCACCAGCGTCTGCTGGTCGCCCACGGTCGGGGCCTGGCTGGGGCTGGGGTTCCTGAAGGACGGACGTGCGCGGCTGGGCGAACGCATCCGGCTGGTCGACCATCTGCGCGGCCTGGACGTTGTGTGCGAGGTCTGTCACCCGGTCGTCCATGACCCCGAAGGGGAGAAGCTGCGTGCCTGAACTCATCGCAAAGACGGCCCTGTCCGGGCGCATGCTGACGCTGGGCGGGGTTACCCTGGCCGAAGCCGACCCCGGCAGGATCACCAGCATCGCCGCCTTTCCCGGCATGGAGAAGGCGCTGGCGAAGGGGCTGAAAGCGCTTGGGCTGGCGCTGCCCGCACCGAACACGTTCACTGAAAAGAAGGGCGCGCGGATCGTCTGGACCGGGCGCGAGCAGGCGTTTCTGATGGGGGTGGAGGTCCCGGCCCTGGAGGGGGCGGCGATGACCGACCAGTCGGACGGCTGGACCGCTCTGGCGCTGTCCGGGGCTGCGGCGGCTGACGTTCTGGCGCGCCTGGTGCCGCTGGACCTGCGGCTGGCGGCCTGCCCGGTCGGCACGGCGCTGCGGACCCAGGTCAACCACATGAACGCGGTGATCCTGCGGACGGGAGACTACGGGTTCGAGATCCTGGTCTTCCGGTCGATGGCCCGGACCGCCTGGCACGAGCTGGAAGCGGCGATGGGCATGGTCGCGGCGCGCGGGGGATGAAAATCTAGGCGGAAAGCTGCAAAGAGAAGATTTTGTCACTGGCGTGTCATTCAGGGGCTGTTTACACCTTTCCTGAACCTGAGTTTCAGAAAAGGTGCACGAATGGCCCCCGATGGTCAGATCCTCGCCCCCAATGTCTATGACGCCGAACCCATCCCCGAAGCCGCGCGGGCCGAGATCGACCGGCTGCTGAGCTCGGGCGATCTGTTTCGCTATACCGCGCCTGCGGATGCCCCGGTGGCCCTGCTGGAGAAGGAATTCGCCGAGCTGCTGGGCGCGCGCTATGCGCTGGCGGTGTCGTCCTGTTCGGCGGCGCTGTTCCTGTCGTTGAAGGCCTTGGACCTGCCGAAGGGCGCCAAGGTGCTGATCCCGGCCTTTACCTTTGCGGCGGTGCCGTCGTCGGTCGTCCATGCCGACTGCGAGCCGGTGCTGGTCGAAGTGGGCGCGAACTACCGCGTCGACATGGCCGACTTTGCGGCCAAACTGCCGGGTGCGCAGGCGGTGATGATCAGCCACATGCGGGGGCATACCTCGGACATGGACGCGATCATGCGGCTTTGTGATGCGGCGGGCGTGCCGGTGATCGAGGATGCGGCGCATTCGCTGGGGACCGTGTGGGGCGGGCGGAACATCGGGACGATCGGCCGCGTCGGGTGCTTCAGTTTCCAGTCCTACAAGCTGGTGAACGCGGGCGAAGGCGGGATCATGGTGACGGATGATCCGGAAATCGCCGCACGGGCGATCATCATGTCGGGGGCTTATGAGACGAACTGGAAGAAGCACCCTGGTCTTTCGAATTCCTGCGCCCACTGGCAGAACAAGCTGCCGCTTTATAACCTGCGGATGCAGAACCTGTCCGCCGCCGTGATCCGCCCGCAACTGCCCTTGGTGGCCGAGCGGGTTGAAAAGGGCCGCGCTGGGCATGATCGGGTGGCGGCGGTACTGAACGGGTCAGCCCATCTCGTGGTGCCGGACCCCCTGGGGCCAGAGCTTCGTGCGCCGGATTCGATCCAGTTCAATCTGGTGGGTGACTGGACCGACCAACAGGCGCTGGATTTCCAGGCGGCCGCCAAGGCGCGGGGGATCACCGTGCAGGTCTTCGGGCTGAGTGAGGGGAACGCGCGGGCGTTCTGGA
>JAKQLM010000570.1 GCA_029567145.1 Pseudomonadota bacterium | reverse complement strand
GGACCTGATGCTGCTGGATGGCGGCGCGGTGCGCACCAACCTGTGCTTCGCGGTGCTGCCCACGCAGAAGGCGACCAAGCTGACCGACATCCTGTCGGCCATCGAGGCGAACCTGCCGCCCGAAGGCGCCTCGGGGGCTGTGGTCTATTGCGCCACCCGCGGCGCGACGGAAAAGGTCGCGGAGTTCCTGAAAGGGCAGGGGCTGGCGGCGGATTTCTTCCATGCGGGTCTGCCGCCCGACCGCAAGCGCGATGTGCAAGAGGCGTTTCGCACAGGCCAGTTGCGGGTGATCGCCGCGACCAACGCCTTTGGGATGGGGATCGACAAGCCAGACATCCGGCTGGTGGTTCATGGCGACATTCCGGGTTCCTTGGAAAACTACCTGCAAGAGGCAGGCCGTGCGGGTCGGGATCGCGCGCCCGCCAATTGTGTGCTGCTGTTCAGCCCCGAGGATGTGGAGCGGCAATTCTCGCTGTCGGCGCGCTCGCGTCTGGCCCGGCACGAGATCGGCGCCATCCTCAAGGCGCTGCGCCGGATGGAAAAGCACAAATCCGGCGAGGTGGTGGCCACACCGGGCGAGATCGTGCGCGAGGAGAAGGATCAGGAGTTCGAGCGCGACAAGACCACCGACGACACCCGCGTGAAGACCGCGGTGGCCTGGCTGGAGGAGGCGACGCTCCTTTCCCGCGAGGAAAACCGGGTGCAGGTGTTCCCCTCATCGCTGCGCATCCGGTCGGTGGATGAGGCGGCGGCGATCCTGGAACGGGCGCAGATCACCGGGGTCAGGCGCACGCAACTGATGGATCTTGTGCGCCATGTGATGAACGCGCCCGTCGATGCGGGAGTTTCGACGGATGACTTGACCGGCGCCTGCGGCTTGTCAGGGCGCGAGTTGCACAAGGCTTTTGCCGATCTTGAGGTTCTGGGGATCGCCAGCAACGACACGGGCATCACGGTTTATGTGCATCTGGGGGTCGAGGATGCCTCGGCCCGCCGTCTGGATCACGCAGGCCGGATCGAGGCTGACCTGATTGCCCTGATGCAAGAGGCGGTGCCGGATGCCGAGGGATCGGAATCCCAACCCCTGAACCTGACGGAAACCTGCCAGGCCTTGCGCGACAAGGGGCATGCGCAGGTGCGGCCCGATCTGGTGGAAACCATTCTGCGCGGCATTGCGCAAGATGGGCGCGATCAGGATGGCGGGCGGGGGAACCTGACGCTCCGCAAGGTCAGCCGGAATACGATCTTCGTTCGGCTGGAGCGGTCCTGGCCCGTGGTTGCCCGCACCGCAGACCTGCGGCGGCAGGGCGCGCGGGCGCTTCTCGCCCATCTGACGGGCAAGGTCGCCAAGGGCACGCGCGGCAAGGACATTCAGGTGGAAACCACCCTTGGCGCGATGTTGGATGCGCTGAACGGCGACGCGCTGCTCAGGGCCGAGGTCAAGGACATGACCCGCCTGATGGACCGCGCGCTTTTGTGGCTGCACGAACAGCAGGTCGCCACCTTGGGCCGGGGCCTTACCGTTTTTCGCCCGGCGATCACCGTGCATCTGAACCCCAAGGGTGGCCCCTTCACCGTGCAGCACTTCGCGCCCCTGGAAGAGCACTACACCGAGACGACGATCCAGACCCACGTGATGGCCGCCTATGCCGAAAAGGGGCTAGATGATATGAGCGAGGCCCAACGACTGGCCGAGGATTACTTTGTGCTGGGGCGCGACGCCTTCCTGCGCCGTTGGCTGCCGGGGCGTGACACGGAAATCCGGCGGCAGACCACCGGCACCTCGTGGCGGACGATTGTGGATACGCTGGACAACCCGGTGCAGGCCGAAATTGTCCGCGATGACCGCGAACAGACCAACGTGCTAGTGCTGGCCGGGCCGGGGTCAGGCAAGACGCGGGTGCTGGTGCATCGGATCGCCTACCTGATCCGCGTGAAGCGCGAAGACCCGCGCGGCATTCTGGTGCTGACTTACAACCGCCACGCGGCGGCTGAGATCCGCGAACGCCTGCGCCGCCTGATCGGGGA
>JAKQLM010000567.1 GCA_029567145.1 Pseudomonadota bacterium | reverse complement strand
TGCAGCAGCATATGGACCTCGGGTTCCGACTGGCAGCGCGTGCCCAGCCGCTTCCACATGAAGGCGACGGCATCCAGCCGCAGCACATCGACGCCCCGGTTTGCCAGGAACAGCATGACCTCGACGATTTCCAGGAAGACCTGCGGGTTGGCCCAGTTCAGGTCCCACTGATGTTCGTTGAAGGTGGTCCAGACCCATTTGCCGATCTCGGGGTAATGGGTGAAATTGCCCGGCGCGTTGTCGGGAAAGACCTCGACCAGGGTCTGTTCATACAGCGTCGGCATGTCCGGCGAGTCGAACATCAGGTAATAATCCTGATACTTCGGATCACCCTTTGCCGCCTTCTTGGCCCAGGCGTGTTCCTTGGCGGTGTGGTTCAGCACCAGGTCCACGCACAGCGACATGCCCCGGGCGCGCAGGGCTGCACTGACGGACTCGAACTCCTCCATCGTGCCGAAGGCGGGGTTGATCTGGCGGTAGTCCATCACCGAATAGCCGCCGTCGCTGTCACCGGGGCGGGGTTTCAGGCAGGGCATCAGGTGGACGTACGTGATCCCAAGGTCGGTCAGATAGTCCAGCTTGTCCAGCACGCCCTGCAGGGTGCCGTTGAAGCGGTCGATGTAGAAGACGTAGCCCGCCATCCCCGGCCGCTGGAACCAGTCGGGCTTCAGATCGCGGGCCAGGTCCAGCCGCTTCAGGTCAGCCGGGCGGTCGGCCCAGCCCTTGCGCAGCGCCTTGACCAGCCGGGCCTGAAACGCCGCATAGTCGGCGCGCGCGCCATACAGCGCCTCCAGCATGGGGAACAGGTCGGGGGCGGACCGGGCCAGCCGCAGATCAAAAATCTCGTCATCCGCGACGGACGGCGTTCGGGCCATGGTGTCCTCCCCTTTGCGGCAGACTAGGCAAGCCAAAGCGGTTTGGAAAGGGCAATTCAGCCGGAAACGATCAGTCGGGTCTGGTAAGTGATCCGGGGAGCGATCCAGTGCAGGTCGCGCCGCGACAGCGCCACACAGCCCGCCGTGGGGGCTCCGGGCCTGCGCCACTGGTGGATGAAAATCGCCGACCCCCGGCCCGGATCGGCCTGGGGCCAGTTCCAGCCGGTCAGGATCACCAGGTCATACATCGGGTCCGCCCGGCGCAGGTGTTCATGGCTGAACCCATGCGGCGCGCGGACAATCAGGTTGTAATCCTTGTCCCTTGGGTCATCCGACCACAGGTCGCACGGCCCGATCGGCAAAGCCCAGTCCGCAGGCCGGACCAGCCGATCGGGTCGGTACAGCATTCCGACCAGCCGATGCGTGCCCGCGGGCGTCGCGCCGTCACCCTCACGCTTCTGTCCCGCCGGAACGATCCCGCCACGCCCGACCGTGCAGGGAAAGCGCCGACCCAGGAACCGGACCCCCATCGGCGTGACGACCAGATCGTCCGGTGTCACGGCATGTGGCCCGACTTGGCCGCCTTGGTCGCCAGATAGTCCCGGTTCTGCGCGGTCTGCCCGACATGCAGCGGCACCCGTTCGACCACCTGCAACCCGCAGGATTCCATCATCGCCAGCTTCCTGGGGTTGTTCGTCAGCAAGCGCACGCTGGAAAAACCCAGCCTGCGCAGGATGTCCGCGCCGATGCGAAAGTCGCGCTCGTCATCCTCGAACCCCAGGCGGTGATTGGCCTCGACCGTGTCAAACCCTTGATCCTGCAAGGAATAGGCGCGCATCTTGTTGGCAAGCCCGATGCCGCGCCCCTCCTGGTTCAGGTACAAAAGCACGCCCGCGCCTTCGGCCCCCATCTGCGCCAGCGCGGCGCGCAGTTGCGGGCCGCAGTCGCATTTCAACGACCCCAGCACGTCGCCGGTAAAGCAGGCCGAATGCAGCCGCGCCAGCACCGGCTTGTCGCGGTCCGGGCGGCCGATCTCGATGGCATAGTGTTCGTCCCCGCCGTCATCGGGGCGGAAGATGTGGACGCGCCCCGCCTCGCTGGCGACCAGAGGCACGCGCGCCGACACCACCTTTGCCAAGGGGGGCAGGGCGGCCAGCGCCGGGGCGATGTCGTCCAGCATCAGGACCGTCAGCCCATGCGTGGCCGCCAGCGTCAGCGCCTGCGTCACCGGCACCACCAGTGCCGCGGGCAGCAGATGCGCCGCCTTGGCCAGCGCCAGCGCCGCGCGGTGCAGGTCCGCCGCCCCCTCGCGGGCCGAGGTCAGCGGCCCCTTCATCGGCAGCCGCAGATCGTCGGCGGGATCGGCCACCGACCGCAGCCAGTCCAGTCCCGCATCGGCGGGGGGCACGATTCGCGCCAGATCGCCGTCATAGGCGCGCGCCTTCAGCGTCGTGGCCCGCCGTTCGGTGATCGCCAGCACGGGCGGGCCAAAGCCGCGCAGGTCGGCCAGCCGGTCCGCGTCCAGCGCTTCGACCGCCGCGACAAGGGCCGCACCGCCGGTTCCGCACAGCACGACCGGCACGCCCATGCGCAGGTCGCCCTTGGCGCGGGACAGGCGTTCGGCAATGGACAGGGCAAGGCTCATGCCCCACCTCATAGCCCCCGGATGACGAAATTGAAACATTCCCCAGTCCTCCGACACGACCGCGTGAGGGAACCGTTGCAAATCTTGCGGGGTTCGTGATCGGGGCGCATCTCAGTCCCCAAGAACCAATGGAGGCTTCCATGGCCGGACTTCGCAAGATCCTGCTTGTCGACGACGATGACGACCTGCGCGAGGCGCTGAGCGAACAGCTGGTGCTGACCGAGGATTTCGATGTGTTCGAGGCCGGGACCGGCGCCGAGGGCATGGAAAAGGTCAAGGCCGGGCTGTTCGACCTGGTGATCCTGGACGTGGGCCTGCCCGACACCGACGGGCGCGAGCTGTGCCGCAGGATGCGCAAGGGTGGGGTGAAATGCCCGATCCTGATGCTGACCGGCCATGACACCGACAGCGACACGATCCTGGGGCTGGACGCCGGCGCCAACGACTATGTGACCAAGCCGTTCAAGTTCCCGGTCCTGCTGGCCCGCATCCGCGCGCAGCTGCGGACGCATGAACAGTCCGAAGACGCCGTGTTCCAGATGGGTCACTACACCTTCAAGCCCGCCCAGAAGATGCTGGTGGACGAAAAGGACAAGAAGATCCGCCTGACCGAAAAAGAGACGAACATCCTCAAGTATCTCTACCGTGCCCAGTCGGGCGTGGTGGCGCGGGATGTCCTTCTGCACGAGGTCTGGGGCTACAACGCGGGCGTCACCACGCACACGCTCGAGACCCACATCTACCGCCTGCGCCAGAAGATCGAGCCCGATCCCTCGAA
>JAKQLM010000534.1 GCA_029567145.1 Pseudomonadota bacterium | reverse complement strand
CTTCGGCATTGCGCAAAGCCATCTGTTTCGGGACCAGTTCACCCACGATCAGACTGACATAGGTGATCGCCAGAACCACCCCGCCGACGCCCAGCGTGCTGGCCCAATCCCGGTCCACACCCTGCGCCACCAACCAGGTCTGCAAGCGCAGACCAAGTGTCGCGCCCGACAGCGCCCCGGACAACACGCCCACCGCCGTGATCCCGATCTGCACCGTGGACAGGAACCGCCCCGGATGTTCAGCCAGCCGCAGCGCCATCCGCGCGCCCCGGCTTTTGCTTTCCAGGGACCTCAATCGACCGGGCCGGGCGCTGACAATCGCCAGTTCGGACATGGCAAGAACGCCGTTCAGGACGATCAGGGCCAGGATGACCAGAATTTCCGTAATCATGATCCATATCGCCTAAGGCGAGTGCTGCCGTGCTGCAAGTGAAGATCTCATGTCAGGCGCTGACGCGCACGCCCTCGCGGGCGGCCAGGTCACAGAAGAACTGCCAGGCCACCCGGCCCGACCGTCCGCCCCGCGTGGCCTGCCATTCCACCGCTTCCGCATGCAGCCGGTCCTCGGGCACGGTCACGCCATGCGCCGCGCAATAGCCCCGGATCATCGTCAGGTATTCGTCCTGGCTGCAGGGATGAAACCCCAGCCAAAGCCCGAACCGGTCGGACAAGGACACCTTCTCCTCCACCGCCTCGCCCGGATTGATCGCGGTCGAGCGTTCGTTCTCGATCATGTCGCGCGGCATCAGGTGGCGGCGATTGCTGGTGGCATAGAACAGCACATTTTCCGGCCGCCCCTCGATGCCGCCATCCAGCACAGCCTTCAGCGACTTGTAATGCTGGTCGTCGTGGGAAAACGACAGGTCGTCGCAGAACAGGACGAACTGGAAGGGTGCAGCCCGCAGATGTGCCAGCAGGCGCTGGACCGACGGCAGGTCTTCGCGGGAAAGCTCCACGATCTTCAGATCGTGCCCCTCGGCCCGCACCTGCGCATGCACCGCCTTGACCAGGCTGGACTTGCCCATCCCCCGCGCGCCCCACAAAAGCGCGTTGTTCGCGGGCAACCCGGCGGCGAAATGCCGGGTGTTCTCCATCAGCGTGTCGCGCGACCGGTTGACGCCGACCAGCAGTGACAGGTCCACCCGCGCGACCCGCGCCACCGGCTCCAGCCGGTCGGGGGCGGTGTGCCAGACAAACGCCTCGACCGTGAAGTCCGGAGCCGGCATCGGCGCCGGGGCCAGCCGCTCCAGCGCCGCTGCGATCCGCTCCAGAGGGTCGGTCACGCCTTCTTCTCCGCCTCGTCAGCGTCGCCGTCGGTCTCGTCGTCCCACAGCCCTTCGGCCCGCAACTCCGCCTCGCGCCGCTTTTCGATCCGCCGGATCAGAAAGATCGACACTTCGTACAGGGGGTAGACCGCGAAGAACAGGATCAGCTGGCTCATCACATCGGGGGGGGTCACAATCGCCGCAACGATCAGGATGACGACAATCGCATAGCGCCGCATCCCCGCCAGCCCGCGCGACGTGGCCAGCCCCGCCTTGCCCATCAGCGTCAACAGGACCGGCAGCTGGAAGCACAAGCCGAAGGCCAGGATCAGCTTGAGACTGATGTCCAGCGTCTCGTTCACCTTGCCCTGAAAGACGATGTCGATTCCGGTATCCGCAGCGGCAGGCGTCGCGTCGACAACATCCGCCCCGGACCCGGCGGTCAGGCCGGGGATCAATGCCGTCACCACGGAAAACGCATCGGCAAAGCCCAGAAAGAACGTCATCGCCAGCGGCGTCACGACGTAATGCGCAAACGCCGCACCGACCAGGAACAGCACCGGCGAGGCGACAAGGAACGGCAGGAACGCCTGCTTTTCGTTACGATACAGCCCCGGCGCCACGAACCGCCACATCTGATAGGCAATCACCGGAAAGCTGAGCATCAGCCCCGCCACGACCGAGATATGCACCAGGGTGAAGAAATACTCCTGCGGCGCGGTGTACTGCATCACCGGGTTCGGATCGCCCAGGCCGCGCATGGCCTGCTCGATCGGGCCCAGCATGAAGTTCAGGATCGGTTCGGCCACGACAAAGCACAACAGCATCGCGATCAAAAAGGCCGAGACCGACCAGATGATCCGGTTGCGCAGCTCGATCAGATGTTCGACCAGCGGGGCCGAGCTGTCGTCGATGTCGTCCTTCGTCGTCATTCCGCGTCCCCTGCGCCCGCCTTGGGCGTCTTGCGAACCCTGCCCCGCTTGGCTGCCGGGGCTACGGTCTCGGGGACCACAGCCTCAGCTGCCGGGGCCGCCTTGGCTGCCTTCAGCGCCGCTGCCTTTTCGGCCGAGGCCGCCTTTTTCGCCGCAACGCTTTCCGCCAAGGCCGCCGTCGCCGGTCCCGCTGCCACGGCGGGCGACGCGGGTGCGGTCACGGGCGGCATCGACGGTGGCGTCAGCGGCGCCTTGGCCGTGGCTGGCGTGGTCGCACCAGCAGAGGTGGGTTTCAGCGGGTCCCACTTTTCAAACTTGTCGGCCGCCGAACGCACGGCATCCAGCCCCATCGATTTCGGATTGGCCACCGCGCGCAGATCCTTGGCCACGTCGTTGACGCCCGATTCCTTGGCCGCCGCTTCCATCGCCCGGCTGAACTCGCGCCCCATGGCCCGGATCTTGGCGGTAAACCGGCCAAGCTCGCGGAACATTCCGGGCAAGTCCTTGGGGCCGATGATGATCAGCGCCACGACGCCCACGACAAGCAGTTCGGCCCAGCTCAGGTCCATCTTGCGTCCCCCAAAGGCCTGAAGCTCAGACCTTGTCCTTCTCGGCCGGGGTCACGTCCTTTGCGTCGGCGACCTTGGCGTCTTCCAGTTCCTTGGCACCGTCGTTCACGCCCTTCTTGAAGGCCGTGATGCCCTTGCCCACTTCGCCCATCAGCGAACTGACCTTGCCGCGCCCGAACAGAACCAGGACGATGACCGCGATCAGAAGCAGGCCGGGAAGACCGATATTGTTAAGCATGAGAACCCCTCCATGCAGGCCCCGTACGCGGGGCGGACTTCTTCATGGCCCCCAGATACGCCTCCCGCCCCCCCGGTTCCAAGACCCATCGCGCTTGCAGGTCGCAGTCAACTGACAGTATTTTGTCAGTAAGGTGGGTGAATCACCCACCCTACGCCCGCGCCTTCAGTCCAGGGACAGCCATGAAACGCGACGCCCGGCTTTACGACATCGTCCAGGCCCTGCGCGACGGGCGGCTGCACACGGCGGGCGAACTGGCCCGCACGCTGGGCGTCTCCACCCGCACGATCTGGCGCGACATGGAGATGCTGGCCGCCACCGGCCTGCCGGTCACCGGCGAACGCGGGCTGGGCTACATCCTGCGCGCACCGCTTCTTCTGCCGCCGACCATGCTGACGCCCGAAGAGCTTGAGGCCCTGGTCGAAGGCCTGCGCCATGTCGATCAGGACGGCAACCCCCGCGCCCGCGCCGCGCGCAGCCTCTTGTACAAGATCGCGACTCTGCTGCCGCAATCGGGAATCGAGACCGACACCTGACCCCAGCCCGCAAGAACGCCAGACGGATCAGCCCGAAGGTTTCGAGACCTTTCGGACCTTCGCCCCATCCTGCTGACAGACCCTTGTCAGTTGCCCCCTGCCATACGCATCGCATCGCAACTGATGGAGATGACGATGCTCTCGCTTGAACATGTGACCTTCCGCCTGGTCCCCGGCACAGACCGCGCGGCGTTCCTGGCCGCCGCACGAGCTACCGACCCCGTGGTCCGCCGCCAGCCCGGATTTCAGTCCCGGATGCTGGTCGAAGGCACGGATGGCACTTGGGGCGACCTAGTGACCTGGGCCAGCCATGCGGACGCCCTGGCCGCAGCCGAAGCGGTGATGTCCGACCCCGGTTTCGCCCTCTTTGGCGCGATGATTGACGGGCCGACCGTGCGGATGACGCATTCCGCGCTTGTCTGGCAAGTCGACTGACGCCACCCTTCGCCCATGCGCCGCACCGACCGCCTGTTC
>JAKQLM010000522.1 GCA_029567145.1 Pseudomonadota bacterium | reverse complement strand
GCGTCGAACCGGGTGCCCGATTGGGTGAATGGCGGTGACCTTGGCATTCCAGCCGCCGACATGGCCCGGCATATCGCCTGGGACGTCGGTGCCGCCGGGGTGGCCACGGCGCTGGGTCGCCTGCTGGACAGCCCGGTGATTCTGTCCGACTTCAGCCGCCTGGTGATCGACCCCAACCGGGGCGAGGACGACCCGACCCTGGTGATGAAACTGTATGACGGCACGATCATCCCGGCGAACCGCCACATCACCGCCAAGGGGGTCGAAGACCGGCTGGACCGCCTGTACCGCCCCTACCACGCCGCCTATGCCCGACTGGCCGCCCTGCGCCCCGACCGGGTGATCGTCGCGGTGCATTCCTTTACCCCCTGCCTGCGCGGACGCCCTCCGCGCCCCTGGCAGGTCGGAGTTTTGTATTCCCACCTGGACGAACGCTTTTCCAGACCGCTGATCGCCCGGCTGCAGGCCGAGCCGGACCTGTGTGTCGGCGACAACGAGCCGTACTCGGGCCACTTGCCCGGCGATGCCATCGACCGGCACGCCTTGCGCCTGGGTCGCCACAACACGCTGGTGGAAATCCGCAACGACCTGATCCAGACGTCGGCGCAGCAGGACCACTGGGCCGCGCGCCTGGCCCCGATCCTGGTTGCGGCCCTGGCCGACGCCGGGGCCTAAGGGGAACAACCCCGGCGTCACAACCGCCCGGCCCGTCAACCGGACCGGGCGGTCATCTCGAACGACCCGGCCCTGCGGCGAAGCGTGTCAGCCAGCACCAGCCCCAGGAACAGGACCATCCCCGTCAGGGCAAGCAAGGAGCCTGCCACCACCAGAGGCATCGCCCGGTCGCTGCCTGAAGACAGGTAATCCCCCAGCCCGCCCGCCATCAGCCCCGCGCCCAGCGCGCCGCTACCGACCTGCGTCCAGCCGGCAAACCCGCCGGTCCGGCCCGCCCCGCGATGGTAAAGCCCGTAGATCGCCATCGTCACCCAGCCCAGCAGGTTCAGATGCGCATGGGCGGGGGCCAGGGTAAAATCCTGGCTGATCCCCATCACGATCCCCAGACCCATGCCGCCCAGCGCGGCAAGGGCCGCCACGACAAAGCAGAAGTCGCTGATCCGCAGGCCCCCGCTCATCCTGCGAACCCTCCGGCGGCCAGCCAGTCCGCCTCGTCTGTCGTCGTGTCACGCCCCAGGATCACGTTGCGATGCGGAAAGCGGCCAAAGCGGGCAACCGTGTCGCGATGCCCACGCGAATGGCTGGGGCCGGGCTCGGGCAGATCGGCGCACAGGGCAACGGACCGCTCCTGATCCGCGATGTGTTCGGAATGCGCAAAGGGCAGGTAGAAGAACCCGCGCAGGTCTGGGCCAAAGCCCGCGTCGTGGCCCAGCGCCAGCGCCTCATGCGCGACGATCCGCGCCAGAGTGTCCGTCGCATACATCCGCGGCGTGCCCCGGAACGCATTGCGCGGGTACTGGTCCAAGAGGACGACCAGCGACAACGCTCCGTCCGGGGTGGCCAGCCAGGGCATCAGCTCGCCCCGGGCGGCAGCCCCATGTTCAGCGGCAAAGGCGGCGCGGAACTTCTGGTCAAAGGCAGGGTCCTTGCCGAACCAGACGGCATGGCCCAAGGGCCTCCAGAAGGCGGCAACCGCGCCGGGATCAGAGACATGCGCCCGCAGGCGCGACTGCAGGGTGGTATCAAACAACATCGGTGAACCTCATCGGTAAAAGGGGGCGGCCTAGGGGCGCAGCACGTCGTGCAACGGCACAAATGTCAGTTTCGGGCGGATGCCCTGCGGAAGCCTGGGCGCGATCGCTGCGGCAAAGAACCGGGCCGCGTCTTCGCGCGTCTCCCAGATCTCGACCACGCGCCATCCGGCGTCGGTCGGATGCGACGCATGCAGGATGAACCCCTGCGCCGCTGTCAGCGCCGGTCCGACCTGGGTCAAGAGGCCGTCATAACCGTCCGGCGTCTGCCCGCCGACTTCTGAAATCAACATGACTGGCAAAGCGATGCTCCTTTCCGGGGTGGATCGGTCGGGACAGCTTTGGCCTGACCCGGCGACGACGCCTGCTATCCCCCCTTAACAAAGCTGAAGCAAATGGTATGATTTCAGCGATATGCTGCATCAGATCGATCTCTCCCGCACCGATCTCAACCTTCTGGTGCTGTTCGACTGCGTCCTGCGCGAAGGGAACGTCGGCCGCGCTGCCTCGGCGCTGAACCTGTCGCCTTCGGCGGTCAGTCACGGCCTGGGCCGCCTGCGCCGCTTGCTGAACGACCCGGTGTTCCTGCGCACCCCGAGGGGGGTCGTGCCGACCGACCGCGCGCTGGAGCTTGCCCCCCGGATCGCCGACATCCTGCAGGGCGTGCGACAAGTGCTGGACGGGGCCGCGCCGTTCATGCCCGCCACATCGACCCGCCGCTTCCGGATCGGGGTCGGCGACGCCTTCCTGTGTACCTCCGGCCCGACGCTTGCGGCCCGGCTGGCCAGCAATGCCCCGGCTGTCGGTCTGGCGGTCCTGCACATCGTCCCGTCCTTCCGCCAGTCCTTGACCGAAGGCCCCTGGGACCACGTCCTTGCCATGCTGGAGAGCCGTGAGCTGGACATGGCCGTCCTGCCCTGGCTGACCAGCCCTGCCCGCTTTGTCGCCCGCCCGGTGCCCGCGTCCGAGGATCGCCTGATCGCCGCCACCCGTGCCGATCACCCCTATGCCCGCGACCCGTCGCTGGACAGCTACTGCCGCGCGCGCCACCTGGTCGTCTCGATCCGGGGTGACCCGGTGGCGGCGACGGATGAAATCCTTGCCGGGCTGGGCCGCCAGCGCAGCGTGACGATGACCGCGCCCAACTTTTCCTCGGCCCTGTTCCTGGCGGCCCAAAGCGACCTTGTCGTCTCGCTGCCGCAAAGCCTGGTTGCCGCGCATGGCGCGCGCTTTGGTCTGGTCGGCACGCCGCTGCCGTTCGAGGTCGCGCCCAGCAACATCGTCGCCGTCACCACCCGCGCCGCGCTGCAGGACACCGGGGTGGCCTGGCTGGTCGATCTTGTCTCGGGCGCGCTGTCCAAGGACCCGGCCGCTTGACCTTCCCGCGACCACAGCCCACCTTCCCCGCAGGAGAACCCGCATGGACGACATGACCCGAACCGAGCTGGAAGCCGCCGCCTTCCGCGCTTTGGTGCATCACCTGATGGTGCAGCGCCCGGATGTGCAGAACATCGACCTGATGACCATGGCCGGGTTCTGCCGCAACTGCCTGTCGCGCTGGTATCAAGAGGCGGCAGCGGAAAAGGGCATCGACTTGACCAAGGACGCCGCACGCGAGCTGGTCTACGGCATGCCCTATGCCGATTGGGTGGCGCAGAACCAGACTGCGGCGGATGCCGCCAAACAGGCCGCGTTTCAAAAAGCCTTTGCCGAAAACGTGGGCCGTAAAGACTGATCGCCAGCCACGCGCGCGCCGGAATTTTTGAAAATTCCGGACCGGAGCCTTCAAAGGCTCCGATTCGAATTCTTCAAAGAATTCGGGCCCCGGACCCAACGGGCGCCGCATCTGGCCGACACCGGCGGCGGCACGGCCTACAGCCCGGCCCAGCGCAAGGCGGCCACGATCACCACGCCCAGCAGGGCCGCGGCCACGTCGCTGCCGATCAGCACCGTCAGCCCCACCACCGCCGTCAGGGCCAGCGCCTCGGCCAGCCCGCCCGATTGCAGGGCCAGGACGGCGATGCCCGCCATCACCGCCAGTGGCGTCGCCCGCAACGCCGCCTCGATGCGGGGCGACACCGGGACCAGCCGCATCAGCGTGAACCCGGCCACCCGGCAAAGGAACGCAGCCGCCGCCATCACCAGCAGCAGGATCGCGAAACTGTCGGTCATGCCGGGGCCCGGAACATCAGCGCCGCGACCGCCCCGCCCGCCAGACCCGCGCCGATGATTGCAACGGCGGGGCCAATCTCTTGCGACAGGACCAGCGCCGTCCCGGCCCCGACCACGACCGGCACCAGGTCGGCCCGCACCCGGACCATCGCCGCCGTCATCGCCGCCGCAAAGGCGGGCAGCATCAGGTCGAACCCCAGCGCCTGCGGCTCGGGCAGGATGCTGACCGCCCCCGCGCCCAGGCCTGTGCCGGACAGCCAGCCGACCAGCATCGGCACTCCGGTCCCGGCCAGATAGGCGCGGTCCTGCTCTCCGTCGCGGATGCGGCGCATGCACATCATCCAGTTGGCATCGCCCAGCAGCAGCAGGCTGGCATAGGCCTTGGGCGCGCTGACCTGTCCCAGCCAGGGCTGCAACGCCGCACTGAACAGGATGTAGCGGGCGTTGATCACCAGAATGGTGGCAAACAGCATCCACAGCGTCGCCGACCCGGTCTGCAACAGGTTCACCGCCGCCAGTTGCGCCGAGCCAGAGTAGATCGCAGCACTGGTCGCCACCGCCTTGGCGACGCTGAACCCGGCTTGTGCCGCGACAAGACCGAAGCCCAGGCCATAGGCAAAGATCGACAGCCCCAGCGGCATCCCGTCCCGCGCGCCCCGGCGCAGGCCGTCCCAGGTGAAGGGCGCGGCGCTCATCCCTGCGGGCCGGACGTCAGCCCGGCACCGGCGGGGCAAGGTGTTGACAAATCCCTAACGCCCACGACCAACCCTTTGATTTCAAAGGACAGTCTGGTTTTGTCCACTGTGGACACGTCAGATCGCGGCTTTCCGCATCTCGTCCAGATAGATCTCGCGCAGCCGGACCGCGACCGGCCCCGGCTTGCCCGACCCGACCGGCTTGCCATCGACCTCGACAACCGGCATCACAAAGATCGACGCGGCGGTTGAAAAGGCTTCGTCCGCCCCCTGAGCCTCGGCCGCGGTAAAGGGCCGCTCCTCCACCTCGAACTGGGCCTCTGCGGCGAACCGCAGGACGGCAGCCCGGGTGATCCCGTGCAGGATATCGGTCCCCAGGGCGCGGGTGATGATCCGGTTCCCCTTCACGATGTAGGCGTTGTTCGAGGTCCCCTCGGTCACCGCCCCGTCGTCGTCGGTGAACCAGCTGTCATCGACGCCAGCCTTCTTCGCCGCCATCTTGCCCATCGACGGGTACAGCAGTTGCACCGTCTTGATGTCCACCCGGCTCCAGCGCAGGTCGGGGATCGTGATGACCTTGAACCCGGTCTTCGCCGCCGGGGCGTCGGCCAGGTTCGGAATGTCCTGGGTGAAGGCCACGATGGTCCCCGGCAGGTCCGCCGCCGGGAAAACGAAACTGCGGTCGCCGGGATTGCCCCGGGTGATCTGCAGGTAGATCATCCCCTGGTCGATCCCGTTCCGCGCCACCAGCTCGCGGTGCATCGCCAGCAGCTCGGTATCCGAGACCGGGCAGGTCATCTCCAGCTCGGCCAGCGACCGGGCCAGCCGTTTCACATGGCCGTCAAAGTCGATCAGCTTGCCATCCAGGACCGAGGTCACCTCATAGACCGCGTCGGCCATCAGGAACCCCCGGTCAAAGATCGACACCCTGGCCTCGCCCTCGGGCAGATAGTCGCCATTCACATAAACGGTGCGGGTCATGCTTTTATCCCCAAAGCAGCGGCGAGGCCGGGTGGATGTGGCGGTCGTCATAGACAACCGGATGGGCGCGGTCCTGCGCCATGTCGGTGGGACCGTCAAGGTCCGACCAGTCGGCCCCCTGCGCGACAAGGATGGCCGGGGCCATCGACAGGCTGGTCGAGATCATGCAGCCGACCATGACCCTGAAGCCCAGCCGTCGCGCCTCTTCGCGCGCGCGCAGCGCCTCGGTCAGGCCCCCGGTCTTGTCCAGCTTCAGGTTCACCACATCGTATTTGCCCAGAAGCCCCGCCAGCGCGGCTGCATCATGCGCGGACTCGTCCGCGCAGACCGGCAAGGGGCGGGCGATTTCCGCCAGCATCCCATCGGCACCCTGCGGCAGCGGCTGTTCGACCATCTCGACCCCAAGGCGCAAAAGATGCGGCGCAAGGTCGGTATAGATCTCGGGCGTCCAGCCTTCGTTTGCATCGACGATCAGCCGCACGCCGGGGGCACCCTGCCGCACCGCCTCTAGCCGGGGCATGTCGTCGGGCGTGCCAAGCTTGACCTTCAGGACGGCCCGATGGGCGTTGCGGGCCGCCGCAAGGCGCATGTTCTGGGGCGTGTCCAGCGACAGGGTGAAGGCGATTTCCACCGGCAGCGGCGGGGCAAGCCCGGCCAGCCGCCAGACCGGAACGCCGGCCATCTTCGCCTCCAGGTC
This sequence comes from Pseudomonadota bacterium, assembly GCA_029567145.1. GTDB lineage: Bacteria > Pseudomonadota > Alphaproteobacteria > Rhodobacterales > Rhodobacteraceae > Tabrizicola. Next base: position 1,355 of record JAKQLM010000522.1, on the reverse strand, counting down.
CCAAAGCGCGCAGTCCACCGCATTGCGGGCAGCACCGGGGGGCATCGCGGCCTGCAGATCGGCACGGGTCAGGTCAGGCGGAAGCGCGGCGATTGCAGCAAGCGCGTCTTCGACCGTCTCGCCATAGCGCGGGTATGGCACCCCTTCGCCGCGCCCAAGGCGACCGGCGCGCGCGACTGTCGCGGTGACGACGCGCGCCTCGGTCTTCGTCCCCCGCGAGATGGTGAAGGCATGGGCAAGGCGAAAGGTTTCGGCTTCGGCGCTGATCATCTGCGGGCGTTTCCTTCGGCGATGTCCAGCGTGATAGCCTCGGGGCCGGGTCATCGGCAATCCCGAAACGGAAACGGGGGCAGATCGCCCCCGTTCCTTGCTATCGGTGACGGGCGTTCAGTTCTTGCAAGTGATCGCCTCGAACCCGTCGCAGAAGCCCTGGTCGCAGACCGCACCCGTGCCGATCAGGCGGGTGGGCGTGCTGGCCCCGATGTCCTGCGCGACGGTGTAGTCTGCGGCCGTGGCCCAGCCTTCCGCCTGGCAGAACTTCTTGGCCGCAGGGGCGCCGCAGCCCGTGCCCCAGTCGACGCACAGGTCCAGCCGGTTGCCGTTGATCTTCGGCTGCAGGTAGACCTGTTCCACCGGGTCGGGCCGCGAGCAGGTAATCGACGCAAAACCGTCGCAGAAGCCCTGGTCGCAGACCGCGCCGGTCGACAGAAGGCGGGTCGGCGTGGACGCACCGATATCGGCCGCGACGGTGTGATCGACGGATTCGGCAAAGCCCTTGGTCACGCACCAGGCGTCGGCAGCGGGCTTGCCGCAGTCCACGCCCCAGGCCAGGCACAGATCAAGCGGTTGCGAGCCGACCTTGGGGTTGGAATAGGCCACCTGCTCGGCCAGGGCGGCGTTTGAGAAGGTCATCGCGCCGAGGGCAAGGGTGGCGAAAAAGGATGTGCGCAGCGAGAACATGTTTTTTCCTTTCGGGTTGGGTTGAAATGGTCGTCAACGTCATCACGGAAATGCGACTGGCAGGTGATAGGCAATGTCAGGACAGTTGATAGGCAATAGCAGCCCCTTCTTCTAACACGCTCCAGGCGTCGCAGAAGCCTTTTCCGGCGGACTTTCGCAGCCGGAAAATGCACCGATGCAGCGCTGTGTCTTTCTGCGATTGCGAAATCCGCTTGCGGTCCGGCGCGCAAGATTATATCGCAAGCGCAGCATCGTACGAAACATCATTGCCCAAAGGCCTGATCCATGAGCTTCCGCCTGCAACCCCCCGCCCCCGCCCGCCCGAACCGCTGCCAGTTGTTCGGCCCCGGCTCGCGGCCCGAGTTGTTCGCCAAGATGGCGGCAAGTGCGGCGGA
>JAKQLM010000520.1 GCA_029567145.1 Pseudomonadota bacterium | reverse complement strand
CAGCCGCGCGGCCAGAACCTTCTGGTTGCCTTTCAGGATGACCTGCCCACCATCCGCCGCCTCGATATTGGCGACGGTCACAAAGCCCTCGATCCGCCCGGTTTTCGGGTTGCGCACCGAAAAGAACTTCTGGTGTTCCTTCATGCTGGTCTGCAGCACCTCGGGCGGCAGCGACAGGAACTGCTCCGCGATCCGCCCCATCAGCGGCACCGGCCATTCCACCAGCCCGGCAACCTCGGCCAACAGGCCCGGATCGGCGACCACTTCCATCCCGGCGGCAAAGGCCAGGTTCTGCGCGCCCTGCCAGATCGCGGCCTCACGTTCCGCCGAATCCAGCACGACGCAGGCCCGCTTCAGCTTGACCGCATAGTCATCGAACCCCGACACGGTGAACCGCCCGTTGCCCATGAACCGATGCCCTTCGGTCGTGTTGCCAGCCACGATCCCGTCTACGGTCAAGGGCACCACGCGCGCCCCGGCCTCATCCGACAGAAGGCACAGGATCGACTGCAACGGCCGCACCCAGCGCAAGGCCCCCGACCCCCAGCGCATCGACTTCGGCCAGGGGAAGCTGCGGATCACGCCGTCCAGCACCTCGGCCACGATGGCATCGGCCGGGCGACCGGGCTTTTCCACGACGGCATAGAAGGTCTCGCCCTTCTTTTCGGCCCGGCGTTCCAGCTGGTCCAGCGTCAGCCCGGTAGACCGCAGGAACCCCTCGACCGCTTGGGCCGGAGCCGAAACAGACGGACCTTTCCGTTCCTCCCGCACCGGGCGGCTTTCCGCGGTCAGCCCCTCGACCGACAGGACCAGACGGCGCGGGGTGGAATGTGCCCCGGCGCTGGCATAGGTCAGCCCGGCCTCGACCAGACCTTCGGTCACCAGCTTGCGCAGGTCATCGCGCGCGCGCGTCTGCATCCGGGCGGGGATTTCTTCAGAGAAGAGTTCGATCAGCAGGTCGGGCATGATCAGTCCTTGAATGTGGCATTCAGCTGGTGCCAGGCAAAGGCCCGGCCATCCGGGAAGACGGCGACGACGCGGTCGACCCCCTTGTGGATCCCCGGCTCGGACAGAAACGCCAGCGCCTCGCCCGCCTGCAGCGCGCGGCTGATCGCTTCGGCATCGAAACACTCAAAGGACGAAGGCGCGATCAGCGGCTCGGCGGCATCGTACATCTGGTAGGTTTCGGTCAGCATCGCCAGCGACAACGGCGTGGTGAAACAGGCGCGGAACTTGATCGGCGAGGTCTTGGCGTCGATCCCTTGCACCCCGGCCACCACGATCGGCTCGGGCTGACCGCCGACCAGCGGCACCAGCCGGATTTCCGCGCCCGGCGTAAAGGCCACCGGCTCGTAATAGGCCCGCTCGGCCGAATACCACAGGAACGCCCCGCCCAAGAGCGCCGTCAGCACGATGGCCACCACGACAACCCGCCCCGCATTCACAGGTCCGCCCCCGCTGCCGTCAGCCGGAAGGCATCGGCACATTGTTTGGCCAAGGCCCGCACCCGGCCGATGTAGGCTTGCCGTTCGGTGACCGAAATCACGCCCCGTGCGTCCAGAAGGTTGAACAGATGCGACGCCTTGATCGTCTGGTCATAGGCGGGATGCGCCATGATGATCCGCTTGCCCGACTTCGGGTCCTGGGGATCAAAGGCCAGCAACCGCTGGCATTCGGCTTCCGCGTCCTTGAAGTGCTGGAACAGCATCTCGGTCGTTGCCCCGTCAAAGTTGTGGCGGCTGTATTCTTCCTCGGTCTGGCGGAAGATGTCGCCATAGGTCAGCGGGATCGGGCTGTCGGGATCGTTGAAGGCCATGTCCATCACATGATCGACGCCCATCACATGCATCGCCAGCCGTTCAAGCCCATAGGTCAACTCGCCACTGACCGGCTTGCAGTCATGCCCGCCGACCTGCTGGAAATAGGTGAACTGGCTGACCTCCATCCCGTCGCACCAGACCTCCCAGCCCAGCCCCCAGGCGCCCAGCGTCGGGCTTTCCCAGTCATCCTCGACAAACCGGATATCGTGCAGGCCAAGGTCGATCCCGATGGCGGCCAGCGACCCCAGATACAGCGCCTGCAGGTCGGGCGGCGACGGCTTGATGATCACCTGGTACTGGTAATAATGCTGCAGCCGGTTCGGGTTTTCGCCATAGCGCCCGTCGGTCGGGCGGCGCGAAGGCTGGACATAGGCCGCCGCCCAGGGACGGGAGCCCAGGCTGCGCAGCGTGGTGGCCGGGTGAAACGTGCCCGCCCCCACCTCCATGTCATAGGGCTGCAGGACCGCGCAGCCTTGCGCGGCCCAATAACCCTGCAGGCGCAGGATGATCTCCTGAAAGCTGCGGGGGGTCTGGGTCTCATGCGGCATGGCGCACCTTCGGACAGGGCTTTGACGGGTCGCGCCTTCCCTATCCACTGGGGGCCACAGGGTCAATTCCGGAAAGGCGGCCCCACCGTCACGCCCCCCACCTTCAGGAATGTGACCGTGGGCAATCGGGTTTCACCTTGTCGTGGCGCTTGGGTTGTCTAATGTCGCGCGACACCGCCTTACCGTTCAGGATTTGCCCCGTGATCTTCAGATTTGTCGCCATCTTCATGTTGTCCTCCCTGATCCTTGCCCAGCCCCAGCGGTCCCAGGCGCAGGACGGCACGGTCTGGATCCAGATCGAGGCGCAGCCCTCGCAGACCGAGGCGCAGGAGCGCGCGCTGGCCTACAGCTCGCTTTTTGCCGAAACGGCGGGCTATCAGCTGCGGTCCGGGTGGTATGGCATCGTCCTTGGACCCTATCCGGCGGACGAGGCGCAACTGCGCATGGACAGCCTGAAACGCGAAGGCCTGATCCCCGCCGACAGCTTCATCGCCTTTTCCAGGAACTTCGGCACCCCGTTCTGGCCGCCCGCCGGGGCCGTCGTTGCGCCGACAGACCCCGCGCCAGACCCAGAGGCGACCGTCACGCCCGAGGTGATTGCCCCTGAACCCGCCGACCTGCCGGACGAAACCCGGGCCGAGGCGCGCGACAGCGAGGCGCTCTTGACCGAAGACCAGCGCAAGGACCTGCAGGTCGCGCTGCAATGGTTCGGCTTCTATCAGGGCGGAATCGACGGCGCCTATGGCCCGGGCACCCGCAATTCCATGGCCGCCTGGCAAGAGGCGAACGCGATCGAGCCGACCGGCGTCCTGACCACCCGACAGCGCAACGCCCTGATGAACGCCTGGCGCGAAGAAACCGCCGCCTTCGGCTTTGCCGAGGTGGTCGAGGACAAGGCCGGGATCACCGTGTCCCTGCCGCTGGGACTGGTAGAGTTCGACCACTACGAGCCGCCTTTCGTCCATTTCACGTCCAAGACCGACACCGGCCCCCGCGTCATCCTGATCTCGCAGCCGGGCGACCAGGCCGCGTTTGCCGGGCTTTACGACATCCTGCAGACGCTGGAATCGGTTCCCCTGGACGGCGCTCGCGACCGCAGCGACCGCACGTTCCGCATCCGTGGCACGTCGGCCACCACCGACACCACGATCTCTGCCGAGCTGAAAGGCGGGCTGATCAAGGGCTGGATCTACATCTCCGCCCCCGGAAACGAAGCGCGGGATGCCCGGATCATCCGCCAGATCGAGACCACCTTCGTCACCGACGGCGACACGGCCCTTGACCCCGGCATGGTGGCGATGACCACCGAAACCAAGGCGGGCCTTCTGTCGGGGCTAGAGGTGCGCAAGCCCCGGTTCAGCCGCTCGGGCCTGTTCGTCGATGCGACGGGCAGCGTGCTGACCACGGTCGAGGCGGTCACCGCCTGCGGCCGGATCACCATCGACAAGACCACCGACGCGACGGTCACCCTTAGCGATGCCGCAAGCGGTCTGGCGCTGTTGACCCCCGCCAGCGCCCTGTCGCCCCGCAAGGTCGCCACCTTTCAGCTGGCCCCCGAACGGATCGGCACCGAGGTGATGGTCGCGGGCTATTCCTACGAAGACCGCCTGCCCGCCCCGGTGATGACCTTCGGCACGCTGGAAGACGTGACCGGCCTGAACGGCGAAACGGGCGTGAAACGGCTGGCGCTGCAGGTGCTGCCGGGCGACGCGGGCGGCCCGGTGCTGGACGCGACCGGCGCGGTGATCGGAATGCTGTTGCCCCCCGGCGGGCCGGACGGCAAGCAACTGCCCCCGGGTGTCCACTTTGCCGCCGCCGCCGCCGAGATCGCCCGCGTCCTGACCCCGACCGGCGTGGTCCCGGCAACCGCGACCGCCCAGGGCGCGCTGACCCCCGCCGACCTTGCGGCGACCGGCACCGGCATGACCGCGCTCGTCTCGTGCTGGGACTAGGACGACCGGCGTTCGCCAGCCCCCGGACAAGGTCGCGGACCAGGGTTAACGGCCCGTCGTCCCAGCGCGCGTAGAGACGGAAGGAAGACAGCGGAAAGACGCGGGAAAGACGCTGGATTGATCGGGGAAATCCGGGATTGATCCAGCGGTCTGAACGGCTTGCGGATCAGCTGCGCCAGAAGCTTGGCAGCACCATCACCAGAATCGCCAGCAACCCCAACCGCCCCAGGATCATGCTCAGCGTCATGATCGCGATCGCCCCGGGGGGAAAGTCGATGAAGGTCCCGGTCCGCTCGACCAGGGGACCGAAACCGTAGCCCACGTTGCCCAAAGTGGTCCAGATCGCGAACAGCGCCGACACGGTATCGACCCCCAGAAGCGTCAGCGTGACGCTGAACACCCCCAGGATCAGGATGTAGCTGGACACGAACAGGATCAGCGCGTTCAGCACGTCCTCTTCGACCGTCCGCCCCTCATAGCGGATCGGATCGACGCTGGACGGGCTGCCGATCCGCCTGATCTCCCGGCGCAGGACTGCCACCAGAAGCTGCGTCCGGAACACCGAGAACCCGGCCGCCGAGGACCCCGAACAGCCGCCCACCACGCCGATGACAAAGGCCACCACCAGCATCAACCCGCCCCAGGTCGGGAAGCTGCCGGAAAAGAACCCGGTCGAGGACATGATCGACGTCAGATTGAACAGCGCCTCGCGAAAGGTCGGCTCCAGCGGCCCGCCCGTCTCCAGCACACGCCAGGCCCAGACCACCAGCACCGCCGTCCCCAGCCAGCGCAGATAGGCCCGGACCTGGGCGTCCTGCCACAGCGGCCGGGGCGACCCGTTGACCAGCTGGACATAGCGGATATAGGGCAAGCTGCCGAGAAACATGAACAAAGCGCCGAAATACTCGCCCGCGCCGGTGTATTTGTTGAACGATACATCCGACGGCGAAAAGCCCCCGGTGGCGATCGTCGCAAAGCCGTTCACCACCGCATCCAGGGCGGTCATGCCGATGGCAGAGTAGACCGCGATGCAGGCCACCGTCAGCCCGACATAGATCGTCATCAACTGCCGCGCGATGTCCGTGGCACGCGGCAAGGCCTTGCCGAACGTGTCGAATCCCTCGGTGCGGAAAAACTGCATCCCCCCGATCCGCATCAGCGGCAGAAAGATCATCGCGATGAAGGCGATCCCCAGACCGCCCAGCCAGTTCAGCATCCCCCGCCACAGGTTCATGCCGATCGGCAGGTCATCCAGCCCATAGATCACCGTGGCCCCGGTGGTGGTGATCCCCGAAACCGCCTCGAAATAGGCGTTCTGCAGCGTCAGCCCCGGCGCGCCGATGTGGAACGGCAAGGCCCCGAAGAACGGCACAAGGAACCAGATTCCAGCGGTCAGAAGATAGGCCTGCCGCGTGTCCAGCGGACGGCCGAGCGCATTGCCGGTCGCCAGGGTCAGCGCCCCGCCGACCACCCCGGTGATCCCGGCCGAGGCCGCAAAGGCCATGCCGTTCTCCAGCCCGGCACGCCAGTCGATGATGGCCGGGGCCAGCATCAGGATCGCAAGCACGATCAGGATGCGGCCGATGACGTAGGCGACAGGGCGGAGGTCTACCATGGTGGCGCCATGGCTATGCGGACCGGCCCGTCAGGTCAACCGGCGTGGATCAGGCCCTGGAACAGCCGCGGGTCCAGACTGTCGGCGGCAAAGGTCGGCCCTTCGGTCAAAAGGCTGATCGCGTCGTGGCTGTGCAGGCTTTCCTGATGGCTGGCGATCACCCGGAAATCACCGATCCGGGGGTCTGCGCGCAGCGCCTCGCAGAACAGGCGCGCGGCATCCTCGACGAAGATCGGGTTCGCGGCGTTCAGTTCGGCAAAGGCCTGCTCGTCCTCGCGTTTCACCATCACCTGGGTTTCGGTGACCACGGCCTTGCGTGCCAGGTCCACCATATCCTCGACCCAAAGATCGCCGGTCACCACCACCGACAGCCGCGCGACCGAGCGCTGCGAATGCGGCGTGGCCAACTGGCCGCGCGTGGCACGGGCGTGTTCCGACAGTTCCAGGCTGCACGGGCAGGTCGAGGAATAGACATAGTCCAGATGCAGGATGCGGGTGCGGACCCCGGCCCGGTCCACCAGTTCCAGCGCTATGTCATAGTACTGCCAGCCCGCCAGCCCGGACCGCAGCGAGGTCATCTGCATCGGGAACGCGCTGCGCATCTGGATGCGGGCGTCGAACGAGCCGAGGTCGCGCTTGTAGTCGTCAAGGGCCGCTTCGATCACGCCAAAGGAAAAGGCGCTGTCCGCGTGGGCATAGAACGACCGCATGATGCGGCTCATGTTGATGCCCTTCTTCTCGGCCTCCAGGCTGACGGTTCCGGTGACGCTGGTCTCCAGCATCAGGCTGCCGCCGTCGCGGGTGGCAAAGCGGACCGGCAGGCGAAAGTTCGAGATGCCGACATGCTGGATCGTCGCCTTGGCACCCCGGATCAGGCTGGAAGGGCCGTTCTGCAGGTCGGGCAGGCTGGCGCGATAGGCGGCGTCGGGCCGGAAATCGGCCGGATAGCTGCGCGACAGCGCCGGATAGCCCTGCCCGGGCAACAGGTACCCGACCGAGGCATCCAGACCGGCGATGTCTTCATCGGAAGACTTGCCCGCCCATTGCCGCAACAGGGCAAGGGCTGCGGCGGCCTCTTCGCGCGTGGGCAGGCGGTCGAACTCGGGTGTGTGGATGTTCATCGGAAGGTCCTTTCGGTTCGGGCAGGCGCGGGGCTGTGCCGTCAATGTCAGCAGGTTTACGCAGCAGGTTGCGTGTCGGATCACAGATAACCGTCGTCGGCCCGGATTTCCAGTGGCAGATTGCCCGCGCTGTGGAAATGCTCAGACCTGGACGGGGGTCACCCCGATCACCTGTTGCAGCGCCCAGTCCTGCAGGTGCAGGCCCAGGCCGGGGACCGCTTCGCCCGCGGTCCGCAGATTGGTCGCCCCGCCCCGCGCCAAGGCGGGGGTGCCTTTCACAAAGCCTTCAGGACTGCCGATGCCGTCGGGAAAGCCCAGCAACAGCCGGCAATCCTCGGTCTGACGCGGGGCGTGGGACAGCGTCAGCCGCACCTCGCGCGGGCCGGTGATGCTGGCGTCGACCAGCGTGGCCTCGGCCGCGCCGCGATCCAGCCAGCGAAACCCCAGATGCGGCAGGGGCCGAACGCCCACACCCCGGGTCCGGTCAAAGCCATGCGCGGGCTCAGGCTCCAACGGGCCGACCCCGCCGGAAAAGCTGACCCGGACATGTGTGCCGTCCACCTCGGCCCGGTCCATCGCCAGGGGTTGCCAGTCCGCTCCCTGCACCCAGCGCCCGATGGCCCGCCCATGCAGCGCCCCAAGATAGAACGCGCTGCGCGGCTTCAGATGCGTGCCGTCCGACCGTTCCAGCATGTATTCCGGTCCGGCCATGATGCAACGCGCCGGGTCAAGGCCCGGAAGATCGGACTGCGCCAGGGGCACGCAGCGCAGGCCGGGATGATCGGTGGCGGTAAGCTGGCTAAGGCAGAACAGCACGCTGGCTTCGGGACCGGCGACCTGGCGAAACAGCGCTTCAACCTCGTTGATCAGGGCGGCCAGAATGGCCCGGTAACGCGATCGTTGTGCCCTGCGGTCCGCCTGGCCCTGAACCCAGGACACGACCAGCCGCTGACACCGCAGCCCGCGCGCGTCCGCCAGCGCCACGGCCCGGCTCAGGCAGCGTTCCAGATTGCGAAAGCCGGCCGTCCCGGAGTCCGGACGGAAATCGCCGATCCGTGCGCCCTTCTGCGCCAGATTCACGGTCAGAAGCTGATCCTCAGGCTTCAGATGCGCCAGAATGGCCTGCGAGGCGATGGTCAATGGCCCGGACCGGGGGGTCCGGCGATGGGGGTAAAGCGCTGCCAGTGCGTCCTCGGGCAGGCCACGCAGGGGTTTGCCGACGATCCGGGGATCGCCCTTGGCGGCAAAGACCCAGGCCCGTCGGGCGTCCAGCGGCCCGGCAGCCCCCGCCAGCGGCCGCAGGTAGGGTGTCAGCGCCAGCAGCGACTGGCCCATGCCCAGATGGACCAGCAGCTCGCCCTTTGACGCGTCGCCGATATCCGCCATGTCGCGTCCGTCAGGCCAGCGCCAGGGCCTGATCCAGATCGGCGATCAGGTCACCCGCATCCTCCAGCCCCAACGACAGCCGGATCAGGCCCGGAGTGATGCCCAACGCGTCCTTCTGGTCCTGCGGCAACCGCTGGTGAGTCGTGGTCGCGGGATGGGTAGCGATGGTCTTGGCATCGCCCAGGTTGTTGGAAATCTTGGCGATTTCCAGCGCGTTCATGAAGCGGAACGCAGCGTCCTTGCCGCCTGCGACCTCGAACGTGACCAGCGTGCCGCCCGATCCCATCTGCGCCATTGCCAGCGCGTGCTGCGGATGCGCGGGCAGCCCGGGATAGATTACCCGCGACACCTTGGGATGCGCGGCCATCGCCTTGGCCACCTGCAGCGCCGTGTCAGCCATCGCCCGGCACCGCAGGTCCAGCGTCGCCATGCCGTTCAGGTGCATCCAGGCGGTAAACGGGCTCATCGAGCCGCCGGTATGCTTCATGTAGGGTTCCAGCACCTTGCGGACAAAGTCCCTTGTGCCGCAGACCACCCCGCCCAAAGCCCGGCCCTGGCCATCAATGTGCTTGGTGGTCGAGTAGACGATCACATCGGCGCCTTGGTCCACCGCACGCGAAAAGATCGGCGTCGCAAAGACGTTGTCGCAGATCACAATCGCGCCCTTCGCATGGGCGATCTTGCTGACGCCGCGAATATCCACCAGCTCCAGCGTCGGGTTCGACATGGATTCGAAGAACACCGCCTTCGTGCCCGGAGTGACCGCCGCCCGCCACTGATCCAGGTCGGCCCCGTCGACAAAGGTCACCCGCACGCCAAAGCGCTGCAGCACCTCTTCCAGCACATAAAGGCAGGACCCGAACAGCGCCCGGGCGCTGACCACATGGTCCCCGGCCCGCAGGCACGACATCAGCGCGCCGCTGACCGCCGCCATGCCGGAGGCAGTGGCAAAGGCGTCCTCGGTCCCCTCCAGCGCAGCGATCCGCTCTTCGAACATCCGCGTGGTGGGGTTGCCGTAGCGGGCATAGATGAACTCGTCCTCGCCCGCCTTGACAAAGCGCGCCTCGGCGGCCTCGGCGGTGGGATAGACGAAGCCCTGGGTCAGAAAGATCGCCTCGGCCATCTCGCCATACTGGCTGCGGCGGG
>JAKQLM010000510.1 GCA_029567145.1 Pseudomonadota bacterium | reverse complement strand
ATGCTTGCGGCAACCGACAGCCTGAACTGGCTTGCGGCGGTGACGGGCCAAAGCCCGGCCAGTCTGACAGCATCCCTGGGGGACGTGATCAAGCCACCCTCGCGTGAGTTGTTCCTGCCCTACCTTGCGGGCGAAAGAACGCCGCACAACGACCCCAGGATACGGGGCAACCTGTCCGGCATCAGCCTTGGGACCTCGCGTGAGGATCTGACGCGCGCGGTGCTTGAAGGGGTTGCCTTCGGCCTTCGTGACAGTTTCGAGGCGTTGAAAGCGACCGGGGCCAGGATTGAAAGTCTTATGGCCATCGGCGGCGGCACCGCGTCGATCTACTGGCTGCACCTGATCGCCACGGTCCTGAGCATACCGCTGCGCCTGCCCGCCGGAGGAGAGTTCGGTGCCGCCCTTGGCGCTGCGCGTCTGGCAATCGTGGCCGCAACCAAAGCAACGCCGGAAAGCATCATGACGACGCCGGCTTCACGAGTCACGATCAAGCCAGAAGAGGCGATGACTGCCCGGTTCGACGATGCCTATGCCAACTTCCGGGCCACCTATCCGGCGCTTAGATCGCTTCAATAGGGTTGGGTGCGTGCTGGCTGACGCCCGCGCAAGGCCAAGGTGATTGCCAGGGCGGTGGAGGATTGCGTCACCGATCGGAAGGGAGTCGGGGCAAAGATCACCCCTGCACCAGCCGTGGCGCAGGGTCCGCACCGCTAGAATCCTGAAAGGGCCTGATGGGACGACGGCTTGGACTTGCGTCATGGACGGTGGTTGAAAACACCCCTCCCGACGGTACTTTCCGGCCCTATGTGGCCCCCGATGGTTCCGCGTTCCGGTCCCGTTTCGCGGCGAACCGAGCAAGCTTGTCAGGAAAGGCAAAGGTGTGGCTTTCGCTATCGCGCCGAATCCATCAAGCTGTGGGCGACCAGAGAACCGTCAAACTTCGTGGAACCGTATGAAACCCGAACACATCGCCTTGGCGCGAAAGTCGCTTTTGCTGGCGACTGCGCCTGAGAACGTGGCCAGGACCGTGCTTGAAAGCTCGCGTTTGCGAAGCTTTTCGCGTGGCGAGACGATCTTTCTGCAGGGTGAGCGGGCCAGTGCGATCTACATCGTCGCCGAGGGCTGGGTGAAGCTGTACCGGATCGCCCCTTCGGGGGCGGAGGCGGTGGTGGGGGTGTTCACGAAGGGCTCCAGCTTTGGTGAGGCGGTTGCCTTCCGGCACGACACCTACCCGGTCGCAGCCGAGGCGGTGACCGACTGCGCGCTGATCCGGATCGAGGCGGACGCCTTCCTGCGACAGATCCGCGAGAATCCGGAGGTGGCGATTTCCATCCTGTCGGCGACGTTCGTTCACCTGCATGGGCTGGTCGCCCAGGTCGAGGCCTTGAAGGCGCAGACGGGTGCGCAAAGGGTGGCGGAGTTCCTGCTGGAGCTGGCCCCCTGCCCCGACGGGGCCTGCGAGGTGACGCTGCCCTATGACAAGGTCCTGATTGCCGGGCGTCTGGGGATGAAGCCGGAGAGTCTGAGCCGGGCCTTTGCGCGGCTGAAGGAGCAGGGGGTGACGATCCGGCAGAATACGGCCCAGATCGATGATCTGGAGGCGCTGCGGGACTATGTCGAGGAGGACCCGGCGCTGGCCTGGTCGAAGGGGCAGTAGGGGCTGTCCACGGTGGACAAACTTTAGTATGCTAATATTTTCAAAGGGTTGGCATTTTTTGTTTACCTGGTCTTAACTTTTCAGTCCGCGAGTGCGAGGCCCGCGAAAGTGATGATCAGAAGGGCAAGCCCAAGGTCGAAGCCGCGCAACCAGCCGGGCGCGACCGATAGGCCAAGGTAGTCGCGCAGGATCACATGCGCTTTCAATCCAGCAAGCATCAAGATCGGGAGGGCAAGCGCCGGGCCCGTAAGTCCAGAGGCCGCGAAGACGGTCGATGCGGCGGAGAGGGCGAGGAGCATCGCCCAGGCTTTCGTCGCGCGGGTCATAGCAGGTAGACCACGGGGAAAAGGAGGACCCAGACGAGGTCCACCATGTGCCAGAAGGCTGCGCCGGTTTCGACGGCCTTTGGGGTGGCCAACCAGCCGACGAGGGCGAGGAGGATCATCCCGGCAAGGACGTGGGCGGCGTGGAAGCCCGTCAGAAGGAAGCTGAAGGTGTAGAACGCATGGGATTCAGTGCCGATGCCTTGGGCGAAAAGGTCGGCGTATTCCGTGCCTTTCAGGATCAGGAAGACTGCCCCGAAGCCGATGGCAGCGGCGAGGAGGAGGCGCAGGCGGCGACTCTGGCCTGCCTCGGCGGCGCGGGTGGCCAGGGCGGCAAGCCAGCCAGAGGTGACGAGCACGAGGGTGTTCGCGGCAGCCCCGGTGCGGTGGAGGTGGGATTGCGCCTCGGCAAAGCCGGTGGGGTCGGTCAGTCGGACGGCAAGGAAGGCGAGAAGGCCCGCGCCGAAGACGGCGAGTTCCGACAGGATCAGGACCCACATCAGAAGCTCGCCTGGGAGTTGGTTGCGCCCTGCGCTACCCGCCGGGGGCGCTTCGCCCCCCATGCCGCCGGTTTCTTGAACCGGTGGCGAAACCGTCGGCACACCCCCAGAGGATATTTGTGGGACATAGAATGGGAGTTCGGGATCACTCATCCCATCACGAGCTGCCGGTAGATCTGCGGCAGGGCCTGGGTCAGTTTCTCGGGGTGCGGGATCAGGGCAAAGGCACCCTGGCCGAACAGGCGGGGGAACCAGCTTTTGCCGTCGCGGTCGACGGTGATGCCGAAGACGGAATGCCCGGCGCGGCGGGCTTCCAGGACGGCCATGCGGCTGTCCTCGATCCCGTGGCGGCCTTCGTAGTGGTCAAGGTCATTGGGCTTGCCGTCGGTGATGACCAGAAGAAGACGGCGTTTGCGGGCCTCTTTGGTCAAAAGGTGCGAGGTGTGGCGGATCGCGGCGCCAAGGCGGGTGTAGTGGCCGGGTTTCAGGGCGGCGATGCGGGATTCGGTGGCGTCGGACATCGGCTCGGCGAAACCCTTCACCTCTTGCACGAAGACACGGTCGCGTTTCAGAGAAGAGAAGGCGTGGATCGCGAAGCTGTCGCCGCAGGAGTCGAGGCCCCATGACAGGGCCGCAAGCGCCTCGCGTTCGATGTCGATGACGCTTCGTCCGTCGTGGCCGTGGCCGGGGATGGCGCTTTCGGTGGAGCGACTGACGTCGAGGAGGATCGACACGGCAAGGTCGCGGCGTTCGGGGCGGGTCTGCCGCCAGACCCGGTCGGTGCCTTCGCCGGTGGAAAGAAAATCGACCCGCGCGCGCACCGCCCGTTCGGTGTCAAGCACGTCGCCGTCCGGGTGGCCAGGTGTCGAGACGAGGCTGGGACGCAAAGCCTCGAACTGGCGGCGGACGGCGCGAATGCGCGCGGCGGCGCGCGGGTCGGCCCGAAATGTCGGCGTTGCTTCGCTGGCTTCAGCCCGGGAGTGAAGCACCCGGGCGTGGTTGGACAGGTAGCTGGCGGTGCGGACGTCCCATTCGGGATAGGTGAATTGGCCTGAGATCTGCTCACGGTCCACGTCCTCGGGCGCGAGGTCGAGGTGCAGTTTCAGGCGGGTGGCGGGGGCCTTCTGGACCTGGGCGAGGCCAATCTCGTCCTGGTCATCGGCGGCCTTTCTGGCGGTGTCCTCGTCGTCGTCTTCCACGCGACGGTTGAGGTTGAGGAATTCGGTCATCGACAGGATGGCTTCGAACTTGTGCAGGATGAAGCTGTCGTTGCGGTCGGCCTGATCGGCCTTGCGGCGGCGGGCCTTGCGGGCGGTTTTCTCCTCGGACGCTTCCTCGGGTGCGCCTTCGGTCTGGCGGTTCTCGACGGCGGTTGCCTCGCTGCGCGCGAGGGGGCGGAGGTCCGGCCAGAGGGGCACGGGCTTGAACGGGCGATAGCCGCGGGGGGCTTTTGTGGGGAGGGGCGGAAGCGGGATGTGTTCCCCGAGGGCGGCGCGGACGTGGGCTTCGACGGCGGCCTCGACCGGGGGGAGATGCGGGGTGCGGCGGAAGAAGAGCGTGGCTTCGCAGAGGTCGGAATAAAGTTTGGCGAAGCTGGGGGCGAGGGTGAGAGCCGTGGCCGTCATCGCCCGGGCGGTCGCGATGGCGGCGAGGTCGGC
>JAKQLM010000502.1 GCA_029567145.1 Pseudomonadota bacterium | reverse complement strand
GCGCCCTTATTCGATGATCAGCAGCGGCGCGCCGTATTCGACGGGGTGGCCATCCTCGACCAGGATGCGCTTGACCGTGCCCGATTTCGGGGCCGGGATGTGGTTCATCGTCTTCATCGCCTCGATGATCAGGACGGTCTGGCCTTCGGTGACCTGCGCGCCGATGGTGATGAAGGGCGTCGCCCCCGGTTCGGCGGCGAGGTAGACGGTGCCGACCATGGGCGAGGTGACTGCGCCCGGGTGCTGGGCCGGGTCTTCCGGGGCTGCGACTGCGGCGGGGGCCGGAGCCGCAGCGGCGGGGGCGGCATAGTGCATCGCGGGGGCCGGGGCTGCGACCGTGACGACCGTGGCCTGCTTGACGACGCGGACCTCCAGGCTGTCATCCTCGCCATATTCGCGCTTTACCGACAGTTCGGTCAGGTCGTTCTTGTTCAGAAGCTCGGCCAGTGCCGAGATGAAGGCCACATCCGTTTCGGTCGTCTGCTTGCTCATGCCGTCCTCTGTTGTCCTGCCGGCCCAAGGGGGCCGCGCGCGGTTGCCCGCAACTGGTGTGGGGCGCTTATACGCCACGCGGCAAGGGCTGGAAAGCCGCGAAAACGGGCAGCGGCGTCGCACCGTTCGCGCTAACGGCGAAAATGCGGGGCGTGTTGAAAATTTACCGTTTGATAAAATTTTGGACCTGTGCCAGCTTTTCTTCAAAGAAGATGCCAGGGAGGTCCCCAGCCATGCCGAACAGCCCGCTTACGCCCGGAATCGTGGCGAACCGTCTGCCGCCCGACGCTTACGCCCGCAACTTCGGCGACCACGCGCCGCCGCTGGACCGGCACGAGGCGCGGGTTGCGGCGGATCGCTGCTACTTCTGCCACGATGCGCCCTGCATCACGGCCTGCCCCACGTCGATCGACATTCCGCTGTTCATCCGCCAGATCGCCACCGGCACGGCAGAGGCGGCGGCAACGACGATCTGGAACCAGAACATCCTGGGCGGCATGTGCGCCCGGGTCTGCCCCACGGAGACCCTGTGCGAAGAGGCCTGCGTCCGCGAGACGGCCGAGGGCAAGCCGGTGGAAATCGGCGCGCTGCAACGCTTTGCGACCGATGTGGCGATGGCCAAGGGGCTGCATCCGTTTGAACGTGCCGCCCCCACGGGCAAGCGGGTGGCGGTGGTCGGCGCGGGGCCTGCGGGTCTGGCCTGCGCGCATCGCCTGGCGCTGCACGGCCATGACGTCGTCGTGCTGGAGCGGCGGCCCAAGGCGGGCGGGCTGAACGAATACGGCATCGCCAGCTACAAGGCCACCGGCGGCTTTGCGCAGGCCGAGGTGGACTGGCTGTTGTCCATCGGCGGGATCGAAGTGCGGACCGGCGTGGAACTGGGCCGCGATGTCACGCTGGCGGCGTTGCAGGCCGAATATGACGCGGTGTTCCTGGGGATCGGGCTGGCGGGCGTCAACGCCCTGCGGGCCGAGGACGAGGACAAGGCGGGCGTGCGCGATGCGGTCGATTTCATCGCCGAGCTGCGCCAGACGGCGGACCTGTCCACGTTGCCCGTGGGCCGCGACGTGGTGGTGATCGGCGGCGGCATGACGGCGGTGGACGCCGCTGTGCAGTCGAAACTGCTGGGCGCCGAGACCGTGACCATCGTCTACCGGCGCGGCCAGGAGAAGATGAGCGCCAGCGGCCACGAGCAGGACCATGCCGTGCAGGCGGGGGTACGGATCATCCACAACGCCGCTCCGGTCCGGGTTCTGGGCAATGGCCGCGCGGAAGCGGTGGAGTTCGCCTACACGGTGGACGGGCCGGACGGGCTGAAGACGCTGGCCGAAACCTTTACCCTGAAGGCCGACCAGGTGTTCAAGGCCATCGGCCAGACGCTTGCGGGTGTGCCCTCGGGCGTCGAGGTTGCGGGCGGCAAGTTCCGCGGTCCGGCGGGCAAGGTCTGGGTCGGCGGCGACTGCGCGGCGGGGGGCGAGGACCTGACCGTCACCGCCGTCGCCGAAGGTCGCGATGCCGCCGAAGCGATCCACGCCCTGCTGTCCGCGCCATGACCTTCGGTGTTTTTCCTTGCCTGAGGGCGACTTCTCGGCCACATGGCCCTCGGGAGCGGAGCGGGCATGGACGGCTGGATCGACACATTCATCGGCTTCATCGAGCGCAACCAGACCTGGTTGCCGCTGATCATGCTGGTGTTTGCCGCAGCCGAGACGACGGCCTTTCTGTCGATCCTGATCCCGTCAACGGCCGTTCTGGTGGCGGTCGGCGCGCTGGCGGCTACGGGCGCGGTGCCGTTCTGGCCCTTGTGGGCCGGGGCGACGGTCGGCGCGCTGATCGGGTCGACCTTCAGCTTCTGGCTGGGCAGGCGCTATGGCCCGACCGTCCTGACCATGCGGCCGCTGAAGGATCACCCGCAGATGGTGGTCAAGGGCCAGGCCGCGCTGGCGTCCTATGGGCCGGCCGCGATCTTCATCGGGCATTTCACCACCGTCTTCCGGCCTGTCGTGTTCCTGCTGTCGGGGATGAGCGGCATGACCCTGCCGCGCTTCATGTTCTGGAACACGCTGGGCTGCGTCGCCTGGGCGTTCCTGATCCCCAAGCTGGGCCAGTTCGGCGGCGACATCATCGGCTATCTCTGGTCGCTTTTCTGACGGATGGTGGGCGGATCGCCCACCCTACGCTTTCCCCCCCTCTCCCAGCATCCCGCAAGGAGGCCTGACATGGCTAACCTGTCGTCCGATTTCATCGGCATCAAGTCCCCGAACCCGTTCTGGCTGGCCTCGGCCCCGCCCACGGACAAGAAATACAACGTCGAGCGCGCCTTCGAGGCGGGCTGGGGCGGCGTGGTGTGGAAGACGCTGGGCTCCGAGGGGCCGCCCGTCGTGAACGTGAACGGGCCGCGCTATGGCGCGATCTGGGGCGCGGACCGGCGGCTGCTGGGGCTGAACAACATCGAACTGATCACCGACCGGCCCCTGGAGGTGAACCTGCAGGAAATCAAGGAGGTCAAGCGCAAGTGGCGTGACCGGGCGCTGGTGATTTCGCTGATGGTGCCGTGCGATGAGGATTCGTGGAAGGACATCCTGCACCGGATCGAGGATACCGAGGCCGACGGGGTCGAACTGAACTTCGGCTGCCCGCACGGGATGGCCGAGCGTGGCATGGGATCGGCCGTGGGGCAGGTGCCGGAATACATCGAGATGGTCACGCGCTGGGTCAAGAAACACAGCCGCATGCCCTGCATCGTCAAGCTGACGCCGAACATCACCGACGTTCGCAAACCGGCCGAGGCGGCCAAGCGCGGCGGGGCGGATGCGGTTTCCCTCATCAACACGATCAACTCCATCACCTCGGTGAACCTGGACGACTTCAGCCCCGAACCGATGATCGACGGCAAGGGCACGCATGGCGGCTATTGCGGCCCAGCGGTGAAACCCATCGCGATGAACATGGTGGCCGAGATTGCCCGATCCGCCGAAACCCGGGGCCTGCCGATCAGCGGCATCGGCGGCATCACCACCTGGCGCGATGCGGCGGAATTCATGGCGCTGGGGGCCGGGAACGTGCAGGTCTGCACGGCGGCGATGACCTATGGCTTCAAGATCGTGCAGGAAATGATCAGCGGGCTGTCGCAATACCTGGACGACAAGCAGATCGCGATGTCGGACCTGGTGGGCCGGGCGGTTCCGAATGTCACCGACTGGCAGTTCCTGAACCTGAATTACGTCGCCAAGGCGCATATCAACCAGGACGACTGCATCAAGTGCGGGCGCTGCTATGCGGCCTGCGAGGATACCAGCCACCAGGCCATCGCCATGTCGCCCGAGCGGGTGTTCACGGTGAAGGATGACGAATGCGTTGCCTGCAACCTGTGCGTCAACGTCTGCCCGGTGGACAACTGCATCACCATGGTGCCGATGCAGAAGGGCGCGGTCGACCCGCGCACGGGCCGCATGGTGGGCGATTACGCCAACTGGACGACGCATCCGAACAACCCCAGCGTCGCCGCCGAATAGCGAACGGCAAGGGTCCGGTTCTGCCGACTTGTGCCTGTGCCGCCGTGCGGCGCAAGTGCAAGGCAGAACCGGAGACCCCGTGACATGCCGACCTTCGTGCTGTTTCTGTTGACCTGTGGCCTGGCCGTCGTCAGCCTTGTGGCCTGCCAGATGCTGCAGCGCCATCGCCTTGGCGGGGCGGTTTGCGGGGTGGCGTTCGCGCTTGCGCTGTTTCTGTGGCTGGCCTGGTGGCAGCCGTTTCGCGACCACCCGGCGGCTGTGCATCTGGCGCTGTTCGCTTTGGCGGCCGTGCCCGCGCTGTGGCTTTGGCGGGGCGCCGC
Organism: Pseudomonadota bacterium; assembly: GCA_029567145.1. Classification (GTDB taxonomy): domain Bacteria; phylum Pseudomonadota; class Alphaproteobacteria; order Rhodobacterales; family Rhodobacteraceae; genus Tabrizicola. Next base: position 2,741 of record JAKQLM010000502.1, on the reverse strand, counting down.
GGCTGTGCGCGCCTTTGGGGCAAGTTTCGGTCTGGCCTTGGCCGGGCTGTCGCTGTTCAGCGCGGCGGTCTTTCCGGCGCTGACCCGGCCCGAAGGTCTGGCGCAGGCCTATGGCGCGAAGATCGAGGCTGTCGTGGGTGACAACGCCTATTGCACGGTTGCGACCCGGCAGAGAACCGGAGAGAACCCCAGCTTTTATGCAGCACGCGGGAAAGCCCATGCCGAGGTTGACTGGTCCAGCCCGGGACGGCTGCTGTATAGCTTTGTCGACCGCGCGGACCGTGACCTGACGCTGTTTGTCCGCACCGGCGAGCCGCAACTGCGCCTTGGGTATGAGCACAACTTCGAAAGTCCCGGCAATTTCTACGACCTCGCGGTCTATATGTGGGACACCGAAACGGCGCGTTTTCGCCGCCCGACGGACCGGGTGACGGTCGGCGATGTCACCCATGAGGTCAGCGCCCATGTCAAGGAAAGCTTTGCCTGCATTCCCCGCAAGGACTTTCTTCTGTCCGGGCCGCCAAAGGATGTGGTCGAGATTTCCACCCGGTTCGGTGATTTCGCCGTGCCAAAGCGCATGCAGCCGGCCAATTTCATTCCGGGCTGGTACTACAGCACGCGCACGGACGGGTTCTACTTTGTCCTTTCAGGCGCGGACCTGATGCCAGTGCCGACCGATGCGCCCGCGCTGGAATTCAGTTTTGATCCCTATGAGCGGCCGCAAGCCAGCTTTGACAGCCATGTCTACGGCCCTGATAGCCAAAGGATCAACGACAGGGCTGGACTTGAGGCGGTCGGGTATGCCGAAAACCAGTTTGGGCTTTTGGCGGGCGAGGAGATCACCGCCAACCGGTCCGGTAATGAGATGCTGGCCTTCGATGCGGCGGGCAATATCGTGACGTCGATCGACTGCTCGGATGAAGGCCGGTGCAGGCACGGAATTCTTGGGCCGACGGTCCTTGCCGGTCCGGGGGCCAGCAATACGCTTTGGGTAACCTACGCGGCTGATCTCTTGCCCCAGTGGCGCGAGATCGAAGCGGCGGCAAGGGCTGCGCTGGTGACCTTTCCGGTGCCGGGTGTGGTTCCGGGCGAAAAGCTGGGGCATCGGCCAGCACCCGACTGCATCGCCTATGTCCAGGCGGACGGGCGGTGCCTGGCCTATGACCGCCTGCCATAGCTTGCGCGGTCCGGTCCGGGGCGCTAGCCGCCCGGCAGCGGCAAGGGGCTGACCCCGGCGGCGATGCTGGCCTTGATATAGGCCGCACGCGCAGCGTCTGCGGCGGCGCGGGCCGCTGTGGCGGGGTGCTGGTCTTCGTCATGGTCGGCGAGTTCGACCGCGACCTGCGCGGGCAACGTGGCCGGTTGCAGCACCGCATCGCTGCGGATCGTTTCGGTGACCGGTTTCGGCGTCTGCGCGGCCGGCGCAGTGGTCAGTCGGTCCGGCGAAGCATGTGTCCCCGATGCAGGCAGCGGCACCTGTGACCGGACGGCGGTGACAGAGTCCATCTTGCGTCCTCCAATGGCGTCCCTTGGCGCAGAATAGCGTATGAAACACTAACCGGCATCCGGCAAATGCCTAAAATGCTGCGGATCGCAAGGCTTGCGAAAGGGTTAACATCCGCAGGCAAGGGGTTGATTTGGCAGGGTTGTCCTTAGATGTCCACTGTGGACAGTCAGGGTGCCAGCAGCCGCGAGAACAGGGTGTCAAGAAAGCCCCCCGCCTCGGCAAAGGGGTCGTGGCCGGGGCCCAGGACGGCGCGGACCTGGACATCGAAGTCGGCGTAGTGCTGGGTCAGCGCCCAGATCGAAAAGATCAGATGCGCCGGATCGACGCGCGCGATGCGGCCCTGGTCCATCCAGCCCGACAGGACCACCGATTTCTCGGCGACAAGGTCATGCAGGTCGCCTTCGATCGCCTCACGCATGCGGGGGGCGCCTTGCAGGATCTCGTTGGCAAAGAGCCGGCTTTCGCGCGGGAAGTCGCGGGCCAGGTCCAGCTTGCGGCGGACATATCCCATGATCTCGACCATCGGGTCGCCTGCGGGGTTCATCCGGCGCAAGGGATCCAGCCAGGTGTCCAAGAGGCCGGTCAGAAGGACCTTGTGGACGGCTTCCTTGGACGGGAAATAATACAGGAGGTTGGGCTTGGACAGGCCCGCCACCTCGGCGATCTGGTCCAGTGTGGCCCCGCGAAACCCGTGCAGGGAGAACACCTCCAACGCCGCGTCAAGGATCACCTCGCGGTTCTTTTGCTGGATGCGGCTGCGGGGGCGGGCGGTGGGCGGCATGCGGGACCTTGATCAGACGGACCTCTTGGATAGCGCGGGGGCAAGTGCTAGGTCAAACCATTCGCCCCGATCGTTGCCCTGATGGAGGACGCCATGGCCCTGGACCGCAACACCCCGAACGACCTGAACGCCTTCTGGATGCCGTTCACGGCGAACCGGCAGTTCAAGAAGAACCCCCGGATGTTCGTGGCCGCCAAGGACATGCACTACACCACCAGCGATGGCCCACAGGTGCTGGACGGGACGGCGGGCCTGTGGTGCTGCAACGCGGGGCATTGCCGCCCGAAGATCGTCGAGGCGATCCAGAAACAGGCTGCCGAACTGGACTATGCGCCCGCGTTCCAGATGGGCCACCCGGTCGCGTTCGAACTGGCAAACCGCGTCATCGACATCGCGCCCAAGGGCATCGAGCATGTGTTCTACACGAACTCCGGGTCGGAAAGCGTTGAAACG
>JAKQLM010000143.1 GCA_029567145.1 Pseudomonadota bacterium | reverse complement strand
GCGACATTGGCGATGCCGATGACCTTGACCCCGGCCTGTCGCGCGCCCTGAATCACCGCCAGCGTATAGGGTGTCGAGCCTGAGGCCGAGACTGCGATCACCACGTCCTGCGGGCCAAGTGCGGCGCGGGCAAGGTCGGTGGCGGCCAGGGCGGGATCATCTTCGACACCGCCGGTCATCTTCAGCAGCGCATCCGCGCCACCGGCGAACAGCATCGGGGTCCGGTCGGGAGAAATGCCGAACGTCCCCAGCATCTCCAGGCAGTCGGCAAGGGCCATCAGGCCGGAAGACCCGGCCCCGGCATAGGCCAGCTTGCCCCCGCCGCGCAGCGCGGTCGCGGCCAGGTCGGCCGCCGCCACCAACGCCGAAAGCGCAGGGCGCACGGCCGCAAGCGCGCCCTCCTGGGCGGCCAGCGCACGGGCCAGCACCTGATCCGGGGCTGCGTCGTGCAGCCCTGCGGAAAGTGGATGCAAGCCTTCGGTCGTGCGTTCTGCCATGTGATTCCCCCTGTGGCTCAACAATGCCAAAATAATACCACTTGTAAAGCATCATGTTTTCCAGGGCCATTTTCGTCTGGTTTTCAGGCATCTGGAGATACCGCTTTCCAAATGGTCTTGTTTTGGTATTCTTTCGGGGGAAGAGGATTCGGATGGCGCTTTTCTTGGGGATAGATGGCGGGGGAACCGGCTGCCGCGCGGCGGTTGCCGATGCGTCGGGCCGTATTCTGGGAACCGGCGTCGCCGGGCCGGCCAACCTGACCAGCGATCCGGCGGGCACTCGGGCGAACATCCTTGCGGCGACGCGGGCGGCATTGGCCGCTGCTGTCGGACCGGACGCGGGTGAAGGGGAACTGACGCGGCTGGTCGCCGGGCTGGGCTTGGCCGGCGCGAACACGACGGGGGCAAGTCTGGACCTGCCGTTTGCCAAGCTGCGGCTGGAGACGGACGCGGTGACGGCGGTCAAGGGGGCCTTGTGGGGCGGCGACGGGATCGTGGCGGCGATCGGCACGGGGTCGGTCTTTGCCAGCCAGCGCAACGGAGTGATCCGGCAGGTCGGCGGCTGGGGGCTGGTCCTGGGCGACGAAGGCAGCGGGGCCTGGCTGGGGCGGTCGCTTCTGGCGCGGGCCTTGCGGGCGGTGGACGAGTTCGTGCCGCTGTCGCCGCTGCTGGCCGAGGTCATTGCGGATCATCGCGATCCGGCGGGCATCGTGTCGGTCGCGCGGGATGCGCGTCCGGCGGATTTCGCGGCACTTGCCCCGCGCGTGCTGGGGTCGTCCGATCCCGCAGCGGTGGCGATCCTGGATCAGGCGGTGGCGGATGTCGCGGCGGCGATTGCGCATCTGCAGGGGGACAACCCGGTGCCGGTGGTGTTCCTGGGCGGTCTGGCGCCGGTCTTTGCCCGCGCCTTGGCCGGTCGGTGGGATATGCGTGCGCCGCTGGGCACCGCGCTGGACGGGGCGCTGATCCTCGCGCGGGAGGCCGCATGATGGAGCTGTTCTCGTCAGACGGGTTCGCGGATGGGGCAGGGCCGCTGTATCTGCAACTGCAGCGCCGGATTGCGGACGCGTTGGCGCAGGGGGTGCTGCCCCCGGGGGCCAGCCTTCCCGCCGAACGGGACATTGCAGCGATGACCGGGCTAAGCCGGGTGACGGTCAGAAAGGCGGTCGAGGCGCTTGTGGCCCAGGGAACGCTGGTGCAGCGGCGCGGGTCGGGGACCTATGTCGCGGCAAAGGTCGAACGGCTGGAGCAGGCTTTGTCGCTGCTGACCAGCTTTACCGAAGACATGGCGCGGCGCGGGAAGTCGGTGGAATCGGTCTGGATCAGCCGCAGCATCCAGTCCCCCACCCCCGAAGAGGTCATGGCGCTTGGCCTTGGCGCTGGCGATCGGGTCGCGCGGCTGGAGCGGGTGCGACGGTCGGACGGCATCCCGCTGGCGATCGAGCGCGCCTCGCTTCCCACAACGATCCTGCCTGACCCCGAAGCGGTGGATGTGTCGCTTTATGCCTTGTTAGAGACGTTTGGCCATCGCCCGGTCCGCGCCGTGCAGCGCATTTCCGCCGCCAACCTGGGGGTGCGGGATGCCGAGCTTCTGGGTGTCCCTGCCGGTGCCGCAGGCCTGCGGATCGAGCGGATCGGCTATCTTGCCAGCGGTCGGGTGGTGGAGTTCACCCGCTCGGTCTACCGGGGCGACGCCTATGACTTCGCGGTCGAGCTGAAGCTGGCCCCAGACACGGAAAGGCGACCCCAATGACCCAATCGCATATGGCCCGCGAAGTGGCCGAGATCCCCGAAGCCGCGCGGCGGTTCCTGACGCTGTCGGCAGACGCCATGCGCGCGGCCGCCAAGGCGATGCAGGCGGCGGATCCGGCGCTGATCGTCACGGTCGCGCGGGGGTCGTCGGACCATGCGGCAACCTATCTGAAATACGCGGTGGAACTGCTGGCAGGCGTGCCGGTGGCCAGTGTCGGGCCGTCCATCGCCAGCATCTACCGGCGTCCGCTGCGGTTAGGCCGCGCGGCCTGCATCGGCATCTCGCAGTCTGGGCAAAGCCCCGACATCGTCGAGATGATGCGCGCGGCGGCGGCAGGCGGCGCGTTGACGGTGGCGATCACCAACCATGCGGACAGCCCGCTGGCACAGGCCTCGGCGCATTGCCTGGGCTTGCAGTCGGGGCAGGAACAAAGCGTCGCGGCCACGAAAACCTTTGTCGCCAGCGTGCTGGCCGGGCTGGCCCTGCTGGCCGAGTGGCAAGAGGATGACGCCTTGCGCGCGGCCGTGGCGGGTCTGCCCGAGGCGTTTGCCAAGGCTCTGACGCTGGACTGGTCGCCCCTGGCCGCACGGCTGTCGCGGGCGCAGTCGCTGTATGTGCTGGGACGTGGCCCGGCCTTTGCCATCGCCAACGAGGCGGCACTGAAGTTCAAGGAAACCTGCGGGTTGCATGCCGAAAGCTTTTCGGCGGCAGAGGTGCTGCATGGGCCAAGCGCCATCGTGCAGGCGCAGTTTCCGGTGCTGGCTTTGGGGGTCGAGGATGCGGCCCTGCCCCGGCTGGTCGAAACGGCGGCGCGGCTGGCGGCGCAGGGGGCCGATGTGTTCCTGACCGGGGCGGATGTGGCCGGGGCGATCCGGCTGCCATCGGTTCCCGGGCTGCATCCGCTGTGCGCGCCTCTGGTGCTGTCGGTCGGCTTTTACGCCTTTATCGAAGGGCTGGCGCGGCGCAGGGGCTTTGATCCCGATGTGCCGCCGCATCTGCGCAAGGTGACGGAGACGGTATGACCGCCCAGGTTTTCACCGGCGTAGCGGTCTTTGATGGCACGCATCTGTCACCCGGGCCGCTGCGGGTTGCAGACGGGATCGTGACCGATGTCGGTCCGGGGC
>JAKQLM010000498.1 GCA_029567145.1 Pseudomonadota bacterium | reverse complement strand
CCCCCGTCGATCCCGAGGAGGACTGGCTGCACGAGGCGCGCGGTTTGCGCAGTCGGGCAGAAGGTCTTCTGGCGCAGATCGACGATGCGGCCCGGCGTGGGCTGGCCCCGGCGGCTGCCTTGGCCAAGCATCGGGCCGACGTGCTGGCGGCGCTGGCGCGCGACACCACGGGCGCGCTGGGCAAGGGGCTGGAATCGCTGACCGAAGGTGCGCGGACCCAGGCCCTGCAGGCGCGCGAGCGGCTGTATGTGCAAAAGCTGGTGATGGCCGAAAAGGGTCGCGCGGCGGTGGACAGCCACCCGCTTGCGACCGGCGCGGTGGTCGCGGGCCTGGGGGCCCTGGCCGCCTGGCTGTTCCCGCCGACCGACACGGAAGACCGCCTGATGGGCGAAACGCGGGACTGGATGCTGCAAGAGCTGAACGCCACGCTGCGCAGCGAAGTGGCCAGTGCCAGCGCGCTGGCAAAGGGGCTGTCCTCGGCGCTGGGGCAGGACATCCGGCGCGTCGATGCGACCCTGCGCCCGGAACATGCCTGGAGCGGGGCGGGCGTCCGGCACTGATCCGGTTAGAAGTGCGAAACAAGGCCGATCCCAGCGGGGGTCGGCCATTGTCTGTCGGTCCGGTCCAAAGCAGGCCAAGGCTTGCAGGAAACGCGGCCCCGGCGAACCGGAGCTTGCGGAGTTTTCGAAAACTCCGGTCCGATTTCTTTGAAGAAATCGGCCCTGTGACGCCGGGCGCGCGAAAACTTTTCCGCTTCAGGCTTCGCGGGGCACATCCAGCACGATGATCGAGCGGCCACCCTCGATCCGGATGTTAATCGTGCCGCGCAGCTGGCTGGTGAATTGCTGCAGCATCCGGCGCGGCAGGGACACAAGGCCCGAGGTGGTTTCCGGCGCGAACTCGGGCACTTCGGGGCCGCTGACCGACAGGCGCACGCGGTCGCCCTGTTCGGTCAGCGTGATCTCGACCCCTTCGGTCGCGACCGTGCGCGCGGCGAAAAGGCAGCTGACGGTTTCGGCCAGGGCCAGCGCCAGGGGGATTGCGGCCTCGGCCGGCATCCGGATCGGCTGGAGCTGCTTTTTCGCCACGCCCAGCGCGACGCCGTGAATCTCTTTCAGCCTGCGGACCACCCCGGACAGGATTTCGTCCATCGGCACATCGCGGCGACCGGACATGCTATACAGGCTGGTATGGGTCGACGACAGCGCGATCACCCGGTTGATCAGGCTGTCCAGCACGCCGCGCAACGAGTCTTCCCGCGCCTCGCGCCGGTACATCCGCATGACCGAGGCGATCACCTGCAGGCTGTTGCCGCTGCGATGGTTCACCTCTCGCAAGAGGACATCCTTGTCGACGATCAGGTTCTGCAAGTCGGCTTCGTCCTGTTCGATCGTGCGGATCAGGTCGTGATAGACGGCGTGCAGGCGCTGGATTTCGGTCGGAGCGGCGTTGATGTCCATGATCGCCGGGTGCGTGCGGTCGGACATGTAGCGGGTCATCGACCGCGAGAGGGCG
>JAKQLM010000493.1 GCA_029567145.1 Pseudomonadota bacterium | reverse complement strand
AGGTCGCCCCCGAACACGAGGCCCCCCTTGTCCGACTGGCTGATATAGAAGTGCCCCATGCCAAAGCTGATCACATGGTTGATCACCGGCTTCAGACCTTCGGTCACAAAGGCCTGCAGGATGTGCGATTCAATCGGCAATCGCATCCCCGCCATCGCCGCAACCTGGGACGACCGCCCGGCCACCACGATCCCGACTTTCTTCGCCCGGATCGCGCCCCTGGTCGTCTGCACCCCCCGCACCACCCCGCCCTGAATGTCGATCCCCGTGACCTCGCAGTTCTGGATCAGGTCCGCGCCCCGCTGGTCCGCCCCCCGCGCATAGCCCCAGGCCACTGCATCATGCCGGGCACTCCCCCCGCGGGGATGCAGCAAGCCGCCATAGATCGGAAACCGCGTGTTGTCGAAATCCAAGTAAGGCAGATGCTCCCGCACCCCGTCCCGGTCCAGAAGGATCGCATCATCCCCCTGGTTGATCATCGCATTCCCACGCCGCACGAAGGCATCGCGCTGCCCGTCCGAGTGGAACAGGTTGATCAGCCCGCGCTGCGAATGCATCACGTTGTAATTGAGGTCGGCCTCCAACCCCTCCCACAACTTCAGCGAGTGCGAATAGAACTCGCTGTTCCCCGGCAGGAAGTAGTTGGCCCGCACGATGGTCGTGTTGCGGCCAATGTTGCCGGACCCGAGATACCCCTTCTCCAGCACAGCGATGTTGGTCATCCCGTGGTTCTTGGCCAGATAATAGGCCGTCGACAGCCCATGCCCGCCGCCGCCGATGATCACCGCGTCATATTCGGCCTTCGGCGCCGGATCGCGCCAGGCGGGCGTCCAGCCCTTGTTGCCGAACAGCCCTTGCGTGATGACCTTCAGGCCGGAATAGCGCATCGGTGAACTCCCCTGACCCCGGCATAAGACCGGGGTCGACGGGGATATTCAAGACCGCGCGGCGAATTCCTTGGCTATCCGCGACATCACATGTCGGAGACGCCGCAAGTCCGCCCTTTGGCTGGCTTTGCCGGGCCGCTGGACCCGGACCGGCCGGGCAAAAGCCGGGCATCCCCCCCGTGCAACGCCCGTGTCAGGGGGCCGGGCGCAGCCGGATCGAACCCAGCCCAAGGCCCAGCGTGACCGGACCCAGCACCCGTTTCAACGCCTGCGCCGGGGTCAGCTGCAGCTCCAGCACTGACGGCTGGTCGGCCAGCAGCCGGACCCGCCCCCGGTAGATCGCCGTCCACCCCCACAGGCTGCGGCGCAGGCCGTCGGGCAGCAGCGTCGCGGGCTGGTCGTTGCAGCTCACCGCCAGCGGCCCAAGCGCCGCGCGGTCCGGGTGGACCAGCCGCAACGTCAGCTCCGCTACGCCGCCCGCAACCGGCACCAGCACCCGGGGGCGCGGGTTCGGGCCGTGCAGCCGGATGCCGAGGACCGGACGCTCGCGCCAGTCCAGGGCGCTGGGTTCGCGCGGAGGGCGGATCACCGTGCCCGCGCCCAGCGTTTGCGGCTTTGCCCGCGTCACCCCGCGCTTTGCCGCCGAAGCCCGCGCAAGCTGGCCCGGCTCCAGGTGATCATAGCGCCGGGGCCAGGAGATCATCACCTTTCCCAGCCGCCGCGAGTGGTCGACCATCGCCGCCACCCGCGTGCCATGGCCGGGCCGGTCCAGGTCGGCCAGCATCGCCACCTGTTCGTCCGACCGGTGCTGCAGATAGGACAGGTAGCGGTCGGCAGCGGTGAATTTGTGCACCGTGACCGCGCCGGTCGACACGAACCGCAGATCGGCAGCGGCGGCGCGCAACAGGAACTCTTCATCCACCGGCGGGCGCACCTCCAGCGGCATCCGCCAGGGGCCGATCCGGTCGATCACGTCCCGCCGGTGCGCCAGGCTGCTGGGCGGAAAGAAGTAGCGATGCTTGGCGGCGTCGTCTTGGAACAGGCCATAGACCGCACTTCCCGGCACCCCGTTCGGCCGATGCGCGATCAGGCCCGAGACGACGAAATCCGGCTGCCCGTCCGCGAACGCCGCGGCGATCCGGGCCAGGTGATCCGGCTCCCAGATGTCGTCATGCCCGAGGTAGGCGATGATCCCGCCCCGTGCCGCCGCGATTCCGGCCATGTTCGGCGCGCTTTGGCTGCCGCAGCGGTTGGGCAGGTTGATCCAGCGCACCCCCCGGTCCGCGAACCCGGCGACCACAGCCTCGGTTTCGTCGGTCGTGGCATCGCCGACCACGATCAGCTCGAACGCGCGGAACTCCTGCCGCAGCACCGACAGGATCGAGGGCGCGATGTGCCGTCCCCGCCCCCAGGTCGCCATGATGACGCTGATCAGCGGTGGCAGGCCGGTCATTCGAACCGATAGGGAATGCCCGGGTGATCCGCCGCGACGCGCGACTTGTCGGGATGCGCCGGGTCATAGGCCCGCGTCGGCATGTTGGTGAACTGCGCCGGAGCGTCGCCCAGGTTCTGCACGCCATGCACCACAAAGGGCGGGATCGTCAGCAGGACGCGGTTGTCCGCGCCCACCTCCAGCACGTTCAGCTGCCGGTAGGTCGCGCTGTCTGGCCGCAGGTCATACAGCACGACCCGGAACCGTCCCATCGTATAGGCCAGCCGGTCCGTCTGCCGCTTGTGATAGACCCAGGCCCGGACCGACCGGGGGGCGGCGGTGACCAGATAGACATGCGGTGTGCGCCAGGCCTCGCCAAGGCGGTCGGTCATCAGCACGGTCAGATCGCCCCGTCCGTCGCGCATCGGTGTCAGCCGCCGCAACGCAACCCCGGCAATCTGGTCGGGGATGCGCAGCTCTTCGAATTCAGGCCCGCCCGGCACCCAAGGCTTGTCGTCAGTGAAATCGTCCAGTTCCAGCATAATGCCCCCGATCATATTCAATACCGAAGGCACCATGCCACTGGACCGCGCCGGGCGGAACCGTTTTCGCAGCCGGGCCGCTAAAGCCCCTTGGACCGATAGGTCTGCGCCACCCGGCTGATCGACACGATATAGGCCGCGACCCGCAGATCCTCGACGTCCTTGCGGGAATGCCAGACCTCGCGCATGGACTGATAGGCGGTGCGCATCGTGTCATCCAGACCCGAGCGGACCAGCGCCAGCTCGTCCGACCCGGTCAGGAACTTTTCCTTGAAATCGGGCGACAGCGTCCAGCCAAGATGCTGGTCGCTGCTCAGCCGTTCCAGCTCCTCCACCAGAAGCCGCGACCGCGCCTCTTCGGCCCGCCGCTGCATCCGGCCAAAGCGGATGTGGGACAGGTTCTTGACCCATTCGAAGTAGCTGACCGTCACCCCGCCCGCGTTGGCATACATGTCGGGGATGATCACCACACCCTTCCTGCGCAGGATTTCGTCCGCGCCAAAGGTGATCGGGCCGTTCGCCGCCTCGATGATCAAGGGCGCCTTGATCCGGTCGGCGTTGCCCTTGTGGATCACCCCCTCCAGCGCGGCGGGGATCAGGATGTCGCAAGGTTCCTCCAGCACGGCGGCTCCGTCGGCGACAAGGGTCGCGTTCGGATACCCCGCCAGCAACCCGCCATGCGCGGTCATCCACTGGCGCACATCCTCGATGTCCAGGCCATTGGGATCGACCAAAGCGCCGTCGCGTTCGATCACGGCGATGACCTTGCAGCCGTCTTCCTCGCTCAGGAATTTGGCGGCGTGATAGCCCACGTTGCCCAGGCCCTGCACGATCACGCGCTTGCCATCCAGATCGCCGGTCAGAGCGGCCTTGGCCACGTCTTCGGGGTGGCGGAAGAATTCGCGCAGCGCGAACTGCACGCCCCGCCCCGTCGCCTCGACCCGACCCTGGATGCCACCGGCATGCGGGGGTTTCCCGGTCACGCAGGCCTTGCCGTTGATGTCGGTCGTGTTCATCCGCATGTACTGGTCGGCAATCCAGGCCATTTCGCGTTCGCCCGTGCCCATGTCGGGGGCGGGGACGTTCTGGGCCGGATGGATCAGGTCGCGCTTGATCAGTTCATAGGCGAAGCGGCGGGTGATCTGCTCCAGCTCGTGTTCGTCCCATTGACGCGGATCGATGCACAATCCGCCCTTGGACCCGCCGAACGGGGTTTCCACCAGCGCGCATTTGTAGGTCATCAGCGCGGCCAGCGCCTCGACCTCGTCCTGGTTGACCGACAGGGCAAAGCGGATGCCGCCCTTGACCGGTTCCATATGTTCGGAATGGACGCTTCTGTAGCCGGTGAAGGTTTCGATCTTGCCACGCAGGCGGACCCCGAACCGGACCGTGTAAGTCGAGTTGCAGACCCGGATCTTCTGTTCCAACCCGGGGCTGAGGTCCATCAATTTCGCCGCACGGTTGAACATAAGATCAACCGATTCACGAAAACTTGGCTCACCGCTTGCCTGCATGTCGTTTCCTCCCTTGCCGACGGAACGCCGTGTCGCGCCCCCGGACACCTTACTGACAAGCATGCCGCTGTGAACCTGACTTTTGCGCTAACAAATCGCATTTTACTTATCTGATACCTCCCGCCGGGCGAATCAGGTTCGAGGCGGGGATCGCGACGCCCCCTGCGCCTGCTGAAATTCGCCGCAGTTCCAACCCCGTTGCCCGCGAACCTGCAAAGATTGTTTCCAAATCCCACGGATTCTGACGGCTTGCAGCGCAAATGCCTTACTTCTGCCAGAAGTTCTGTCTTAATGCCTGATGGGAAACCCGCTGCTGGCCGGCGGGACGCTGCCAATGGGACAGGTGACAAGATGACAACGCCGGTGCTGACCGCTGCCTACCGCCGTCTTTCCGCTTCCGCGTCCGCCTTCACCAGGGACGAGACCGGGTCGATCGGCATCTTCATGATCTTCATGTTCGTGCTGATGTTCATGTTCGGCGGGATCGCCGTCGACGTGATGCGGTTTGAAACCCGGCGGGTGGCCCTGCAGCAGACCATGGACCGCGCGGCCCTTGCCGCCGCCAGCCTGACCCAGACCGGCGACGGTCGCGCCATCGCGCGGGAATGGTTCGACAAGACCGACATCGCCGGCGGCCTTGACATGGTGGATTACACCGAACCCACGATCACCGCCGTGAACGACGCCGGCCTGCGCCGGGTGACGATCAATTCCGAAATCCGGTCCTACAACTACTTCATCGGCAAGTTCTACAACGACGGCACCCGCGACATCACTTATCTGCAGGGCCCCGCCCTGTCCGAAGCCGCCCAGGGCGTGTCAGACATCGAGGTCATGCTGGTCCTGGACATCACCGGCTCGATGGGTGACCCGGCCGTCGCGGGTGAATCGAAGAAGAAGATCCAGGCCCTGCGCGAGGCGGCGACCGAATTTGTCAACATCGTCAAGGGCAACGACAGCAAGAACGGCATCTCGATCGGCGTGGTTCCCTATGCCGCGCAGGTCAACGTTCCGGTCGAACTTCGCCAGCAATTCAACGAGAACAAGGTCTCGGTCTGGGACGGCGTGGCCAATGCGGGCGTGCCGGACATCAACTGCCTGGAATTCCCGACCTCCAGCTTCTCGTCGACCGGCTTTTCGCTTTCGACTTCGATCAACATGGCGGCCGAGGCCGATTCCAACAATGACAGCCTGCCCGTCGTCACCAATCCGGCAACGACCAACCCGACCGACTTTGTGACCCCGGCCGCAGGCGCACCCGTCCGCACGTCGCGCGCCTGCACGACGAACGCGGAAACGGGATCGACCGCCTGGGTCGACGCCGATGTCAACAAGGTCCTTTTGCCGACCAAGAACATCCAGCCGGTGCTGGACAAGATCGACCGCCTGACCGCTGCCGGGAACACCTACATCGCCGTCGGCATGCGTTGGGGCACCGCCCTGATCGACGAAGCGGCCAAACCGATCTACACCGCCATAGGCGACTCCACCGTCCAGGGCCGCCCGGATGCCAACTCTTCGACCCGCACCCGCAAGATCATCATCCTGATGACTGATGGTGAGCATGTGTCGAACAACCACATCTTCGACACCTACAAGACCGGCCTGTCCCCGATCTATCGCGGGGCCGATGGCAACTTTGCCATCCGCTACAACACCGGCGGCATCGCCTTGACCGGGGGCACCCGTCCGGGTGGCACTTCGGGCAACAAATGCTCGGGCTGGGTTCTGTCCAACTTTGCCAACCGCCAGTACTTCGTACCGCACCTCAAGCGGAACTCGGTCAAGCAGAACTCGGGGTCCAACCCCGAAGGCGCAGGCACCGGAGCCGCGACCGTCGGCGCCTGCGATCCGCAGGCCTGGCTGACGGCCCCGACCTGGACCGGCGCCGGCACTGTCCGCCAGCTCGACTGGAGCGAAGTGTGGCGCTATGTCCGCGTCGGCTGGATGGCGCGTCAGCTTTACGTCCGCTCGGGCGTCAGCGGGACCGGCACCTACAGCACGGTGATGAACACCTTCCGTGGCACCTATCTTTCCGGCGTGTCGAACATGAACTCGCTCTTGCAGGCGAACTGCACCGCGGCCCGCAACGCCGGGATCGAGATCTACGGCATCGCCTTCGCCGCTCCGGCGAACGGCCAGACCCAGATCAACGGCTGCTCGTCCAGCCCGAAGGAAAACTACTACTTCAACGCCGCCGACTCGGCCAAACTGTCGGCCGCATTCCGGATGATCGCCATCGACATCTCGGAGCTGAGGTTGACCCAATGACCTGGCTGC
>JAKQLM010000472.1 GCA_029567145.1 Pseudomonadota bacterium | reverse complement strand
ATGGCGGATGATTACGGCACGCTGTGCCTGATCGAAAACCATGGCGAGGATCAGATCTCGATCCGCGTTCTGGACAGTGCGCATTCCGAAGCCAGGCCGTTCGACCTGGCGCTGCCGCAGGGATAGGTCATGCAACAGGTCGTTCCGCAGCATCCCCTGACCATCGACAGTGCGGTTCTGGCGCGGTTCATGCCGATGCATCTTCTGCTGGACCGGGATGGCCGGGTGATATCCGCCGGGCCGACGCTGCAGCGGGTGTTGCAGGGCCAGGACCTGCCAGGGACGCCGTTCGAAGACCTGTTCGAGGTCCGCTCGCCCGGGGGGGCGGTGACGGTGGATGACGTGCTGGCCCGTGCCGGACACCGCTTTCGGCTGGTCGCGCGGGGCGGGATCAAGGCCGGCTTGCGCGGCCTGGGCCAGCGGCTGCCGGACGGGCTGGTGCTGATGAATCTGAGCTTCGGGATCGACCTGATCGCGGCTGTCCGCGATCTGGCGCTGACCGACGCCGATTTTGCCGCGACCGATCTTGCGATGGAGCTTTTGTACCTGGCCGAGGCAAACGCCGCCGTCACGCGGGAATTGCGGGGCCTGAACCTGCGGCTGGAAGGCGCGCGACTGGCCGCCGAGGAAGAGGCGATGACCGACCCGCTGACCGGTCTGCGGAACCGCCGCGCGGCCGATCTGGTGCTGGAACGGCTGTGCTCGGTGAAGGCAAGCTTCGGGTTGCTGCACATGGACCTGGATTACTTCAAGGCGGTCAACGACACGCTGGGCCATGCGGCGGGCGATTTCGTGCTGGAGAAGGTCGGCCGCATCCTGCGTGAGGAATTGCGGGCCGACGATGTGGTCGCCCGGGTTGGCGGTGACGAGTTTCTGGTCATCGTGACGGGCCGGGTCGATGCGCCGGTGCTGCAAGCCGTTGCCGAGCGGATCATCGCCCGGATCAACGCGCCGATGCAGATCGACGGCACCGAAGCGCGGGTGTCGGCCAGCATCGGCATCGTGCGGTCGCATGACATGGTCGGGGCCGACCCGACCCGCCTGCTGGCCGTGGCTGACCGCGCGCTTTACGCGGCCAAGGATGCCGGGCGCGGGCGGGCGGTCCTGATGGTAGAACGGTTCGGCTAGGCCTGGCCTGGCAGCACCCACAGCGCGTGCGGCGGCAGGTTGACGGTCACCCGTCCGCCGGGCTGCAGGGCGGCGGCGTCGCCGGGAGGCAGAAGGGCCACAAGCGGCGTCGCGCCGACCAGCAGCTGCACCCGGCATTGGCTGCCCAGAAAGCCGACCTCGCGGACCGTCGCCGCAACGGCGTTCGGGCCGGGGCCAAGACGCAGCGCCTCGGGCCGGATGGTCAGGCGGGCGGGCCCCTGTGGCGGGGTGCCGAACAGGTCCAGCGGGCCAAGGGGGCCGTCAAAGCGGGTGCCCTCCACCCGCCCCTCAAGAAAGTTCACCCCGCCGAAAAAGCGCGCCACGGCCTCGGTCGCGGGGCGTTGGAAAAGGTCCTGCGGGGCGGCGTCTTGGGCCAGGCGACCGTCCAGAAGCAGCGCGATGCGGTCGGCCAGCACGACGGCTTCGGTCTGGTCATGGGTCACGACGACGGTGGTGATGCCGGTCTGGCGTTGCAGGTCGCGGATCAGTGCGCGCATGTCGTCGCGCAAGGAGGCGTCAAGGTTGGACAAAGGCTCGTCCAGAAGCAGGACCTGCGGCCGCAGGACCAGCGCCCGCGCAAGGGCCGCGCGCTGCGCCTGTCCGCCGGACAACTGGCCAGGCTTGCGCGCGCCAAGTCCGGTCAACTGCACCGCGTCCAGCATGGCGGCGGTGTCGGCGGCGATCCGGGCGGCGGGCAGGCCGCGCATCCGCAGGCCGAAGCCCACATTCTCGGCCACCGTCAGATGCGGGAAAAGATGCGGGTTCTGGAACACCATGACCACCTCGCGCCGGTCGGGCGGCAGGGCGGTGATGTCGCGGTCGTCCAGCCGGATGTGTCCGGTGTCGGGGGGAACGAGCCCGGCGATCAGCTTCATCGCCGTGGTCTTGCCGGACCCCGAAGGTCCCAGAAGCGCCGTCAGCTTGCCACTGTCGACGGTCAGGTCCAGCCCCTGCAGCGTGGGTCTGGCGGTCCCCGGATAGGTCTTGGCAATGCCGGTCAGGTGCAGCGCGGTCATGGGGACAGCCCCGGGGCTGCCGGGCCCCCGGTGACGCGGCGGGCGGTCAGGGCCAGGACGACGATCCCCGGCAGGATGTAGATCAGCGCGATGGCCCCGGTCATGTCGTTGCGCCCCGCCGAGGCGTAGCTGAACAACGTCAGCGGCAGGGTCTGCACCCGTCCGCCGCCGATGGCCAGGGTCAGCAGATACTGCGACCAGGACACAAGGAAGACGAACAGCGCGGCGGTCAGCACCCCTGGCCAGATCGCGGGCAGTGTGACGTGACGCAGGACCTGCCAGGGCCGGGCGCCAAGGCTGCGGGCCTGCGCCGCGATCTCGGGGTCGAAGCCGGCGAAGACGGCGGTCAGGATCAGGACCGCATAGGGCAGGGTGGGGATCAGATGGGCCAGGATGACCCCTGTCGGGCCGCCAGTCAGGCCGAGATGAAGGAAGACGCCGTGCAGGCCCAGGGCGGTGGCGATGCCGGGCAGGATGGCGGGGGCGAGGATCAGCGCCAGCACCAGGCGTTTGCCGCGAAAGGCGTGCAGGCCAAGGGCGCGACCCGCTGGCAGGGCGACGACCAGCGCCAGCGCGGTGGTGGCCAGCGCGATGAGGGTGGTAAGCGCCAGGCTGTGCAGCACTCCGCTTGCAGGGGAAAGCGCCTGCGCCCAGGCCTTGAGCGACCAGGCCTGCGGCAGAAGATCGGGAAACCGCCAGCCATGGGCAAAGGACCAGATCGCCAGCGGGACCAGCGGCAGGACCAGCCACAGGGCCAGCAGCGCGCCCGCCAGTTGCCGCCAACGGTCAGCGCGCATCGCGGTTGCCTTTTGGCAGGGCAAGGCGCGCGTAGACCGCCAGCATGGCCAGGCCGATCCCCGCGACGGTGATGGCCATGGCATAGGCCTGGGGCCGGGTCGCAAGGTCGGTGTCGGTAAAGCTGTGCCAGGCCAGGACCGGCAACGCCTGTGGGGCGTGCGTTCCCAGGATCAGCGGGATTTCATAGGCCCCGAAGGCAAAGGCGAAGACGAGCGCACAGGCGGCGGCAAGGCCGGGGGCAAGCAGCGGCAGCAGGACATGGCGGAACGCCTGCCAGCGGCTGGCCCCCAGCGTGCGGGCTGTCGCCTCGGGTTCAGAGCCGATGGTCTGCAGCTTGGCCAGCAGGATCAGGCCGATGAAGGGCACCTCTTTCCAGACATATTGCAGGATGATCCCGATGGCGAAGGGGTCCTGTGTCAGGGCGGGAAAGTCCTGCGGGCCCGAGATCAGGCCGGTGGCAAAGGCCAGCCGGGCAAAGCTGCCGGATTGCGAGAAAAGGTACAGGATGCCGACGGCCCCCACGACATGCGGGACGGTCAGGTTCAGCTGGAACAGAAAGCGGATCGTGCCGCGCCCGGGAAACGCCTGCCGAAGCAGCAGCGCCGACAGCAGCGCCAGCACGGCCGAGATCAGGGTGGACGCGGTGGCAATCCAGAGCGACAGGCCAAGCGATTGCAGAAAGCCGGGCGAGGTGAGGATGGCGGTATAGGCGGCAAGGTCGGGGTCGGTCAGGCCAAGCGCGGGCATGTAGCGGAACGACCGCAGCAGGGTCAGCCCCAGGGCGGCAAGGAAAAGCCCGCCCAAAAGCGTAAGGGCGGGCGTCAGAAGCAGCAGGATGCGGGTCCGGTCGGTCACGTCAGCCCCCGTTGGCCGGGCCAGCTTGCGTCATGCCGCCCGACCGGACAAGTCAGTTGCCGACATTGGCTGTCCAGCCCTTTTCGATCGCGGTCAGCCAGTCGGCCTGCAATTCCGGCAGGGCGGCCTTGGCAAGATCGGCGGCCGGGACGACGGAAGGGTGGGTCTTGATCGCGGCGAATCCGGCCTGAACCTCGGGCGTGGTGCGGGTGATCTCGATGGCGGGGGCGGCGCCCCAGACCTCGGTCCTGGCCTTTTCCAGCTGCGCCTCGCCCGACAAGAGCAGGTTCTGCACCACCATCGCGGCGGCCTTGTTGGGCGAGTTGAACGGGATCAGCGTATAGTTGGTGTTGCCGATTGTCCCGTCCGTCAGGCCGTAGGACCGGGTCGTGTCGGGCCAGGTCCCGGCCTGCACGGCCAGACCGAACTGCGCGGGGTCGTAGTTGAAGCTGAAGGCGACCTCGCCATTGGCGAAAAGCTCGTTCAACTGGGTGACGGTGGTCGGATAGGTCTGGCCTTCGCGCCAGAGAAAGGGCTCGATCTCGTTCAGGATCGCCCAGGTCTTGGCGGCGGTCTGGTCGAATTTCGCCTGATCGAACGGGCCAAGAAGGGCGTCCGGCCCGCCCGCAGCATGGATGAAGACGTGGCGCAGGAAGGCCGAGCCGGTAAAGTCCGGCGGGGCGGGATAGGTAAAGCGGCCGGGGTTGGCCTTGATCCAGTCCAGAAGGGCCGCCATGTCCTGCGGCGGTTCGGCCAGCGTGGCGCTGTCATGGGCAAAAGCGAACTGGACGGTGTTCCAGGGCACTTCGCAGCCGTCCACCGGCACGCCGAAGTCGTTGGCAATGGCCGGGTTGTTCCAGTTCACCAGCGCATCGTTGGGCAAGAGATCGGTGTAGCCGCAGAAGGCAAGGTCGCCCTGCTTCATCGAGCGGAAGTTTTCGCCGTTGATCCAGATCAGATCGACAGTGCCTGCATCGGCGATGCCGGCGGCTTTCTCATTCAGGATCAGGTTCACGATTTCCGCCGCGTCGGTGATCGGGACGCGGTTCAGGGTGATGTCGTAGTCACGCTTGAGCACGCCGCCGATATAGTCGCTGGCATAGGCGTTGATGGTGTCCGCGCCGCCCCACATGAACCAGTTCACCGTGCCGCCGCGCGCCTCTTCCAGCACCTGATCCCAGGTCATGCCTTTCAACGCCTCGCCATCGGCGGTGTCGGCCTGGACGGCGGTGGTCAGAAGAAGCAGGGCGGCAAGGGTGCGGAGCATTTGGACCTCGGAGTGAAACGGTTGCTGCATCAAA
>JAKQLM010000471.1 GCA_029567145.1 Pseudomonadota bacterium | reverse complement strand
GTCGATCACCGTGGGCGGCAAGGCGCTGAAATGGGACGATTATGCGATCACCGTCGATGCGGACGACCCGTTCTTCAAGAGCTTTGCCGCCAATTTCATGGTCAACGCCGATTTCGCCGACCTGCCCATCGCCAGCGTGATCGCGCAGGTCAGCTACAAGGGCAAGACGGGGCAGGGCTCGGCCAAGACCTATACCTTTCGCAAGCCCGAGGACCTTTATCGGTTCGAGGCGTTCTACGATGGTGGCGAGGGCGAGTTCACCTACCACTACACCGTCAACTACAAGGGCGAGGCGCAGGTCTACAAATCGCCGCCGATGACGTCGAAGTCGGACGTGTCGATCAACGTGGGCGACCTGGGCATCTGGAAGGTGGATATCGACGTCGGCGACATCAACTTTGAAGAGGTCGCGCAGGCGCAACTGACCTGCACCTACAAGGATGGCACGGTGAACCTGGAACGCCAGTTCACCATCACGCCGGACAAGCGCAGCCACCAGATCCGCGAGGTCATCTTCAAGCCGCTGAGCCAGCCGTGGAAGTACAAGCTGAAGTACTTCATGAAGGGCGGGCGCGAGATCAACGTGCCGGAAGCGAGCAGCGAGGGCGATCAGCTTTACGTCAACGATCCGTTCTCGGCGATCCGGACGCTGTCGATCCGCACCAAGGGCGATTTCGCCAATGTGATCGACCAGCTGTTCCTGGACTTCGAATACGACGACAGCGCCAACGGCTATCGCCAGACCCAGTCCTTTGCCTTCTCGCAGGATGGGCAGCGGTTCACCGACTGGTCGTTCCCGGTGATCAGCGAAAAGCAGGGCACGCTGAAGTATCGTGGCCAGATCGTCTATCGCGACGGGCGGCCTCCGCTGGAGATCGGCGAGAAGACGGTGACCGGCAACACCGTGCTGGAGGGCGAGGATGTGCTGCAGCTGAAGGTCGATCTGGTGACCGACCTTCTGGACTGGGACGCGCTGAAGCTGGTGATGCTGACGCTGAAATACGAGGACCGGCTGAACGGCATTGCCGAGACCGACAGCGTGCGGCTGGTCGATGGCGCGATGCCGGACCCCTGGACCGTCAACATCAAGGACAAGACCAAGACGGAATACAGCGTCGCGGCCAAGTTCTTTCTGAAGGACGGATCGAAGAAAGAGGCTGCCTTCTCGTCCTCGGACGAGGCGCTGGTGCTGGAACTTCCGGCCTGAAGCGCGGGGCCGGGCGCGCTCCTCTCCCCTTGCGCGCCCGGCTCTAACCCCTTTTGGATGAAGGTCTTTTCGTCATGCTGTATCTGGACGCCCCCTATTACTACATCAACGGCATCTCGGTGTTTCGCGACCATGCGAACCCGTTGCAGTACTATTATGCGCTGGCCCAGCCCCGGCTGCGGACCACCACCGATCCGGCGACGGGCAAAGAGGTGCCGCGCATCCAGTTGATCAAGTATCGGTCGCTGGTGGCGGGCAAGGGCGGGTTCCTGACCTTTGACGTGCATCTGGGCCTGTCCGAGACCGAGGTGGACAACCTGGCGTCCGAAATCCGCCGGTTGGGCCGCCTGCCGCGCCAGCCCTCGGTCGCGCCGATCCAGCCGCTGGATGGTTCGGTCCGGCTTCTGATCATGGGGCGGGAGTCGGTGTCGACCGCCCCGCCGCCGCGTCCCGGCCAACCGACGACCCCGGCCGAAGCGCCCCGGTTTGTCCTGAAGGCCACGCATTTCGCCAAGCCCGCCCTTTTCGGCGACAATGGTGCCTCGTTCAGCGTGGAGCTGGACGCCGAGGGCACCGCGATCATGGAGGCGGCGCTTAAGGGCGAGATCACGCCGATGGTCGTGGTCTATTCGGTGGATTTCGCGGGGCTGCGGCCTGCGTTCAGCGTCCGGCTGAAGATCGACTGGGACCGGGTGCAGACGGCGATGGACGAAACCTTTGGCCACGAGAGTTTCTTCACCACGACCGAGATCAACAATGCCGTCGACAAGCTGGTCGAAAGCCAGGTCATCACGATGGAGGCCGACAATTTCGTTCCCGACGTGGGTGATGCCGGCAAGTCGGTCGCCGCCCGGTTCGAAGACGCCCGCACCCGCGTGCAAGAGATGATCACCGACGGCTTTTTCGAGGCAAGCCTGCCGCCGATGAAGGAACGCCCCGACGGCTGGGACAAGGCGATCGACACGATCAGCCATTTCGGGCGGCAGGCGGCGATGATGGGCGCCACGGGCGGGATCGGCGGCTTCATCGGCAGCTTCAGCTACAAGAAGACCAACTACACCCGCATCGACAAGCGCAAGCTGGATGTTGAATTTTCCGAACGCTCGGCTGTGGTGCGAACGATCTATCCGCAGGGCACGGTGTCGGGCCTGTTCACGGCGTTGGCGGACGGGATCGACCCGGCACGGTTCATCCTGGAGGTGGACGCGGACGATCCGTTCTTTGCCGAACGCCGCGTCCGCGTGATCAACCGGGGCGAGATGGCGCGCGACCAGTTGGCCTCGATCCAGGCGGTGCTGGACTATGGCGGTCAGGTCCGGACCGTGGTGCTGGAAGAAACGGGCAAGGACGAGACGGTCAAGTGGTCGTCCGTGATGGAAAACGGTGCGATGGCGCGTCCGGTGTCCGCCGACCTGACGGTGCGGTTCAAGCCGGACGCCGGGGGCGAGCGTCCGCTGGTCGTGACCGCGCCCCGGCAGGTGCTGTCCGGCGACGTGTTCGAGGTGCAGCCTGCCGAATACTTCAGCCGGGTGACGATCCCCATCGTGTCCTCGCCCGCCTACCCTTGGGACAAGTATCCGCAGGCGCAGGTGATGCTGCGGTACGAGGATGCGGGCAACGGCATCAAGACCGACGACACCATCGTCGTGAAGAAGGACACCGCCAGTCCGGCCTGGTCCTTCATCGCGCTGGACAAGGCCAAGCGCGACTTCAGCTACCGCGTGCTGCATCAGGCAGCGAACCACAAGGACGAGGATACCGGCTGGCTGCCCGCCAGCGGCGACCTTGTGGACATCCGCGATCCCTTTGGCAGCCTGCGGCTGGCGGTGGACGTGGTGCCGGTGGTGCCCCGGTGGGAGGATGTGGAGCAGGTCTTTGTCGATCTGGCCTACAGCGATCCGGCCAACGGGATCGAGCAGGCCGAAAGCCTGACCTTCACCCCTGACGACCGCAGCCCGAAGAAGTTCGTGATCGACCGCAAGGACCGGGCGCGAAAGCTGGTCAGCTTCAAGGTCACCACTGTGATGCTGGGCGGCATGGTGCTGGAAGTGCCGGAAAGCTTTACCGAAAGCCCGCGCATTCTGGTCCGGCCCGACATGAAGGGCCACCGGATCATCACCGTGACGCCGCCTGCGGATTTCGGTCGCCCGAAGCTGGCGAAGGTCGAGGTGGAACTGTCCTATACTGACGATCTGGACGGCACCGATATCGCCGACATGGCGGTGTTCGAAGCCCCGGGCGGGCGCAAGACCTTTGAGTTCGACTACATGGACGCGACCCGCGATGCCTACACCTGGCGCGCAAAGTTCCTGTTCAAGAACGGCATGACCAAGCGCACCGACTGGGCGCGCTCGGACGCGGCACATCTGTCCATTCCGGCACCGTAAGAGGAGGCCCCCATGCTTTTGCTCAATTCGCAGTCCTGGACCATCGAGGGCATCCAGGTCTTTGCCGACCACGCCGACCCCGCGCAGTTCTGGTTCCTGCCCGGCCCGGTCCAGCTGTCCCGCCGCAGGTCGGACGGTCGGGCCGAGTTCACCTTCCTGAAGGTCCGCGCCGCCCAAGCGGGGACCGAGGCAAAGGGCGGCGGCTTTCTGATGCTGTCGGTAGACATGCTGCTGGACCCAAGCCTGGAGCGGCGCATCTTGGCCAAGCTGGCCGGTGTGTCGCGCGGGCGCCCCCGGCTGTCGGTCGTGCCGTTCGACGAAGGCACGGTCCGGGTGATCGCGCTGGACCTGGACAGCGGCGGCGGCGGCACGCCCCGGGCGGCCCTGCCCCCCGGCGGGTTCCGGGCGGTGGAAACCGCGCTGGGGGCCACGACCCCGTCACTGGATGCCGCGAACCGGGCCAGCTTTTCCCTGACCCTGACGCAAGAGGGCGCGACGATCCTGGACGAGGCCTTTGCCAAGGGCGGCAGCCCCGTGGGGGTGATCTATGACCTGAAATACTCGGGCATGCGGCCGTCGCTGGAGGTGACGATCACCGCGAACATGGAGCGGGTCTATCGCCAGTTTGCCGTCAGCGGCGAGGCCCAGGTGATGTTCCTGCGCACCGGGATCGACCAGGCGATGGAGCGGCTGGTGCAGGACGGGTCGATCAAGATCAAGGTCCTGAACTTTGCCAACGCCTCTGATGCGGCGGAAAAGGAAACCTGGGCGTTGAACTTCTTCAAGGATCACCTGCTGGAGAAGTATTTCACCCCCTCGCTGACGCTGGGCACCGTCGTCAACGGCTTTCCGACCACCGAAGGCCTGGATGCCGTCCTGACCCGCGCCAACCAGTTGCGCCCGCCGCCGACGCCTGCGCCGACGCGCCCCACGGACGGGGAAACCCCGGCCCGGCCCGGCCCGGCGGCAGACCCCGAGGACAGCGCGACGGTTGGCACCGGCCATGGCGGCAAGACGCCCGGCGCGGTCGCGGCCCCCCCGGCCGGGGCCGAGGAAGCGACCGACGGCACGGGCGAAGCGGCAGGGGCCGCCACCCCGGCCGAGCTGGGCACCGCGGCGCAGTCCGGGGTGACGCGCGCCACCCCCGCGCCAGGTCTGCCGGCAGGGGCGGCCCCCACGGCTACGCCAGCCACGGGGGCGGACCGCGATGCCCCGCCACAGGCCGTCGCCTCGTTCCGGTTCCGGGGCGTCGCCCAGGACGAACGCAAGACCTTGACGTTCAGCTACGCCCGCGCCGAGGCCACGCAGCGCAGCTATGCACCGCAGGGTTTTGTCGGGCTCCTGGCCGGGGACCTGGACCGGGCAAGTCACTTCATGGAGATCGACCTGGACGATCCGTTCTTCCGGGTGATGGACATCCGGGTGAACACGCTGTCGGACATGTCCAGGCTGGGCCTGAAGGCGGTGGAGGTTGCGCTGTCCTACGGCAAGCCGACCGATCCCGGCGGGGTCAAGCACAAGGACCTGCGGTTCGAAGGCGACGCGCCCGCCGAACAGGGCTGGCAGATCTTTCAGAACTCGGGCGAGGTGCAAGAGTACGACTACACGGTCCAGTATCACTTTGACCCCGGCGCGGGGTTCGACGGCAAGGCGCTGTCCTACAGCCTTGGGCCGTTCCGCAGCTCTGATCGCACATTGGTCCTGAACCCGCATGATCATCTTGGTATCGGCGTGATCCAGGTCGCCGCCGGTCCGGTGGACTGGGGGCAGATCACCAAGGTCGAGGTCGCCCTGCAGAACGGCGCGCGCAAGCGGGTGGTCAGCCTGACCAAGGACGCCCCCGCGACCGACTGGAAGCTGCGGTTCGACGATCCGGCCGACCGGACCGTCAGCTTCACTCCAACCTTCATGATGAAGGACCGCACCAGGCGCCCCGGCACGGCGGGCAGCACAGAGGCCACCACGATCCAGATCGACGATCCCTTCCCCGAAAGCCTGGACCTGCAACTGATCCCGATCCTGGACCCGGAGCGGACGCGGATGGCCTTTGTCGACTTTGCCTATGCCGACACCCGGCTGAATTACAGCCGCAAGGAACGCATCCGCCTGACGCCGGAAGACACCGACCGCGAGGTCAGGATCGGTCTGCCTGCCGGGGCGAAAAAATCGTTCGACGTCAAGATCACCCTCGTGCCGACCTCGGGCGCGATGATCACGAACACTGTCACCGATACCCTTGAAACCCTTATCGCCATTTCAGACTGAAGGACTTTTCCCATGACCAAACGAGCTGTTGTCGTCGGGATCAACGACTACTCCATCCAAAGGATCACAGGCCTTTCGATGTGCGTCCGCGATGCCCGCGCCTTTTATCACCTGCTGATCGACGCCTTCGATTTCCTGCCGGAAAACATCCTGTGCTACCTTGATACGGCTGCCAGTTCCGAACGCATCCTGCAGGCTCTGCGCTACACTGTGACGCAATCGCAGCCGGGCGACGTGATCTGCTTTTACTTCTCGGGTCACGGCAGCCGGTTGCCGCATCCCCGGCAGATCGGCCGCGCGTACGAGGTGATCATCCCCGCCTCGGGTCGCTGGATTTCGGACCACGAGCTGTTTTTGATCGCCGACCAGCTGCAGCCCAGCCACGTCAACTTTACCTGCGTCTTCGACAGTTGCCATTCCGGCGGGCTGTCGCTGGAAGCCGAGGCGAAATCGCCGCCGATGGAGCAGACGCTGGTCGAGCTGATCACCCAGACGGTCACCACAATCATTCCCTGCGGGTCGCTGCTGTCGCCGCAAGACCGGATCGTCTGCGACAACAATGTCAGCGGGCTGCGACTGGAAAATGGGCACATCGACCTTGATCCATCGCCCCGGTTCACGACGATTCCGCAGGCCAAGACCACGCTGATCTCGGGCTGTGCGCCGAACGAATCCAGCCTGGAAGGGTTGCCCAATTCGGCGGTGAAGAACGGGTTTCTGACCAGGTCCATTCTCGACATCGTCAACCAGTCCAGCTTCAAGATCGACCACCGCAGCCTGGTGGACGAGGCAAGCGCCAAGGTGGTGGACTACATCAACCAGGTCTACCCCGGCCTGGGCCTGGTCCAGTCGCCGCAGCTGATCGGGCAGGACAACCGCATGGTCGAGAACTTTCTCGACGGCTTTGTCGACAGCCGCTAGGGGGGACCGGGATCATGCAACAGCTTGGCGCACGGACGCTGACGGTCGATGGCGTGACAGTGTTTTCGGACCACGCCGACCCCAACCAGTACTGGTACCTGCCCGCCCCGGTCGCGCTGGCCAAGCGCGCTTTGGACGGTCGGCCAGCCCTGTCGATGATCAAGTTCCGCCCGGCCGCCGTGGCGGCGGGGGCCAAGGGCGGCGGGTTCGCGACCTTCGAGGTCAACCTGAAGCTGCCGGCGGATACCGAACGGTCGATCAAGACCCAGTTGCGCCGCCTGCCGGGCGTGACCCGGGCGGTCACGCTGTCGGCGATCCCGTTTGACGAAGGCACGGTGCGCTGCATCGCGCTGGACCTGGAAGGGTCGGGCGGCACCTCGGCCCCGGCGAACCTGCCTCCCGGCACCTTTCGCGCGGTCGAGGCGATCCGTGGCGCGGCGCAACCGTCGCTTGCGGGCGACAACACGGCGGCGTTTTCGCTGTCGCTGACGCAAGAGGGCGCGATCATCCTGGAGCAGGCCTTTGCCAAGGGCACGACCCCGGTCGGCGCGGTCTATGACCTGAAATACACGATCCTGCGGCCCGCGCTGTCGGTGGTGATCACCGCCAGGTACGAGGACATGTTCCAGCATTTCTCGGCGGGCCTTGAGGCGCAGGTCTACTGGGTCAAGGCCGGGATCGACGCGGCGTTCGAAAAGTTCGTCGCCGACGGGGTCATCGACATCGAAGTGATCGACTTTACCGGCGAGGCGGACAAGAACGAAAAGGAACAGTGGGCGCTGGATTTCTTCAAGGACAACCTGCTGTCCAAATGGTTCGAGCCGTCAATCAGCCCCGCCGACGTCGAAAGCCGGATCGCCAAGCCCGAAAGCCTGGATGCGGTGATGAAGCGGGCGCGCGAGATGAACCCGACGCAGCCCGCGCAACCGGGCCAGCCGGGTCAGCCCGGCACCAGCCAGCGCCAGCCCGCGACGCTGATCGTGGCACGCAGCCCCGAACCCCCGCCCGCAGGCCAGACCCTGCGGCTGGAACCAGGCTCGACCGGCGACGAAGAAAAGGTCATCGTCGATGGCCCGCCCGGCTGGACGGCGACGGTCGGTGGCCAACCCGCAACCCTGCGCGACGGCAAGATCGTGCTGAGCGTGCCGGGCACCAACGTGCCTCAGACCATCAGCGTGGTCTGGCCGCAGTCGGGTGGCGGAGGTGGCACCGTGCCGCCGCAACCCACGACGCGGAAGTTCAAGCTGTTCTTCGAAAAGGACAAACCGCTTGCGGCGGGGCTTGCCGCCTCGACCGCGCTTTACGTCAGCAATCGCACGCCGGATGTCCGGTTCAAGACCGCCAGCGGACCCGAGGGCGAACCCGCCCCGGCAGGCGGGCTGACCGGGTCGGACTTGTTCCGGGCCTGGCTTGACAGCCTGCCATCCCCCCGGATCATCGACTTTGAAGGCAATGCCAGCCATGAACAGTTCGCGCCCGGGGCCGATCCGCTGGGGCCGCCCCCAGCGCGCGAGAACCACGACCTGGCCCTGTCGCGCCGCCGGATCGACGTCGCCCGCGCCGCGATGCAGGGCAAGGGCAGCTTCGGGCGGTCCATCGCCAAGGGGCACGCGGTGGCCAAGGCCGAAGGCCGCAACGACCGCGAGGAGGACCGCTATGTCCTGTGCACCTGGACCGGCCCTGCCTCTCGGCCACCGCCGCCGCAGCCGGTGGTGGCCGAGGTCCGGCTGACCGGCACGATCCAGCGCGCCGCCCCGGTGGTCAGCCCCGGCACGCCGGGCACGCCCGGAACCCCCGGCACGACGCCCCCGGTCGTGGTGCCGCCGATCGTGCCGCCGGTCCCGACGTCGATGCCCGCGCTGGTGTCCTTCAAGCTGAAGTTCGTCCACAAGGAAGAAAGAAAGACCCTGACCCTGCGCTACAACCGGACCGAAGCCGTGCAGCGCAGCTATGCACCGCAGGGGTTCATCGGGCTGATGCTGGGCGACATCGACGATCTGTCGAAACACTTTGTCGAGGTCGATCTGGACGACCCGTTCTTCCGCGAGTTCGAGGTGGTGGTGGATGCCCCGGTCGATTACGCGCGGATCGGGTTGAATTCGGTGCAGGTGGCGCTGGACTATGGCAGCCCCGCCGATCCGGCGACGCTGAAGCATGCCGACCTGATCTTTGACGCGGGCACGGCGACGCGGGCCAGTTTCAAGGCTTTCCTGAACCAGAACCGCGATCTTGGCTATCGCGCCTCGGCGCAGTTCCACTTTGACGCGGAACAGGGGTCGGGCTGGATGGGCGAGACGCTGAGCCATGAGGTGCCCACGTTCGAGACGATGGACCGGACACTGATGGTGAACCCGCACGCGCATCTGGGGTTCATTGAGGTACAGGTGCTGCCGAACCGGATCGATGCGGCGATGGTGGACCGGGTGGAAGTGGCGATGCGGTTCGAGGATCCCTCGGGTTGGGTGGCGACGAAGGTGCTGATCGTGCGGCCGGGGGATGAGGCGCAGGCGTGGAAAGTGCGCACCTCGTCGCCCGATGCGCGAAGCTGGTCCTATGTGCTGACGCATCACCTGAAGGGCGGGGCCGCGCCGATCGTCGATCCGCCGGCCGCCAGCACGGCCAATGCCTTGCCGGTGGACGATCCTTTCCCGGATGCCATCGAGATCGACCTGGTGCCGATGTGGGACCCGGACCTGGTGCGCAAGGTGCTGGTGGACGTGACCTATCAGGACCCGGCGAACGGCATCGACCGGCTGGAGCGGCTGGACATCGACGGGGCGACCCAGGACGTGCAGCGCCTGCGGATGGCGATCCGGAACCGGCAAGCCAAGGCGTTCGGCTGGCGGGCGAAGTACCTGATGAAGGCCGGGGGCCGGGTGGAACGGGCGGCGGCTGCCGTGACCGACACGCTGGTGGAACTGTTGCCATGACCCCCGCGCTCGCCCGCCTCTTGGACGCGCTGGAGGCCGAAGCCCCCGACGCGGTCGCGCGGGGGCGGGTGGCCCTGGGCCGGGCGCTGGGCTGGCTGGACCGCACCGACTGGCCCGAGGCGGCCTGGGCGTTCTCTGGTCTTGCCTCGGGGACGCCGCTGGAACTGGTCTGGCGGCCCGGGCGTCCGGGGCTGTTCTGGACGGCTGAACCTGCCGCGCCCGAACTGCCGCGTCCGCGACGGTTGCGGCGCGGGCTGGCGGTGCTGCGCGCCAACGGCACCGGCCTGGGACCGGGGCGCGAGGGGCTGGTGCGGCGCGTCTGCCGCGACGCGCCGGGCGCCTGGCCGGTCTTTGTCGCGGGGCGCCATGACGGGGCGGGTCGCGACACCGGCAAGGCCTATGTCCAGGCGGTGCGCGTGCCCCTCGGCTTTGCCGATCTGGGGCGGCACCTTTTGCCGCAGGATCGCCCGATGATGACCGGCATCGCCAGCACCGGCCAGCGCGAGCTTTACTGGGAGCGCCGGTGCCAGCCGGGGGATCTGTGGCGCATGCGGCAGGTCCCCGCCTTGCGCGATCTGGCCGAGGCGCTGGAGGCCGAGCTGCAGCGCTGGACGGGGCAGGGGCTGGACGCGGCGTGGAAGCTGGGCCTTAGCCTGTCGGTCGGGCCCGACGGCACGCCACTGGCACTGGCGGCCTTTTTGCACCCACGTCAGGCGGGGGGAATCGACGCCGTCCTGCGCCGCCTTCTTGACCAGGGCGGCGCGGCGAACCCGGCGCTGGCCGATGCCTGCCGGGCCGGACGGCTGCGCCCGATGCTACTGACCCTGGCGGTCAGCGGCGGGCAAGCGCAACAAGCGCTGGGCCTGCGGTTGCCGGAAGCGCCCTAGGCAACCTGCTCCAGCCAGTCGCGGAACGCCCCGACCACGTCCGGATCGCAGTCCACCAGATGTTGCGGGGCGGGGTAGTCGCCGTCGTGCACATCGCTGACAAACCGCCCCATCGCGGCGATGCGCAGGTCCTGCAGTCGGTCATACTCGGCGGCGAAGTTGGCATAGACCTTGGCGTGGCGCGGAACGCGGCCCCGGCTCTGGCCCAGCACGTCATCGCTGAACAGATACTGCGCATGGCCCGCCGTGCCCGCACCCATCGAGATCAGGAACAGGCTGGTCCGTTCGGCAATCGCCTTGGTGATCGCCTGCGGCACCACCTCGATTTCGGCGGCAAAGGCCCCGGCCTCTTCCAGCGCGCGGACCTGGGACCAGACCAGCTTGGCGGTGTCCAACGTCTTGCCCACCGCCTTGAACCCGCCGGTCCAGGTCCGCTTCGACGGGATCAGCCCGACATGGCCGCAGACCGGCAGGGCATGATCGGCCATGGCCCGGACCGTGGCCAGCGAGCCCGAGCAGTAGAACCCGTCCGCCCCGCGTCTATACAGCGGGAAAGCCCAGCGCAGGAAATCGTCAGTGCCGCCGATTTCGTAGAAGTTGTCGCCCGGAAAGGCGAAGGCGTCGGGCGCTGCCTCGCGAAACCGGGCATCCAGGATCATCGCGGGTGGCACCGACAACAGTTCCACCCCGGCGCGGGCGGCGGCTTCGGCTTCTTCCAGCGTCTCGACCCGCAGCATGGCGAACGGGTGTTTGCCGCGCTGGTCCATCAGGTCCTTGACGGTCAGGCGGGCCATCAGGCGACCTGCACAAAGACGCGGTCGCCTTCGACTTTTACCGGGAAAGTCCGAAGGTTGACGCAGACCGGCGCGCGCATCGCCTCGCCGGTCCGGTAGTCGAACTGGCCGTTGTGCTTGGGGCATTCGATCAGGTTGCCCATCACAAGGCCATCGCATAGATGCACGTTTTCATGCGTGCACAGACCGGCGGTCGCAAAGAACGCGCCTTCGGGCGAGTGGTAGATCGCGAAGGTCTGGCCGACGTGATCCCAGCGGATCAGGTCTTCTTCGTCGATGTCAGAGGTACTGCAGGCGTCAATCCAGGGCATCGGTCACCTCACTCGGCTGCATTGGCGGGGGCGCCGGGACGCATCATCCCGGGCACGTGCTGATGGAAATCCTCACGATACGGCTTGGCCGTGGGCGGCAGGTCGCGGCGCAGGAAATAGTCCTCGTTCAGAAGCTGCCGCTTGATCGCGGGCCACATCTCGCGCAGGCCCTCGGCAATGGAACGGTTCGGGGGGGGCAGGTCGTCCTTCATCACCTCATGCAGGCGCGGGAGGGCGTGGTAGGGCACCATCGGGAACATGTGGTGTTCGACGTGGTAGTTCATGTTCCAGTAGATGAAGCGGCTGATCGGGTTCATCAGGACCGTGCGGCTGTTCAGCCGGTGGTCGGTCACGTTGTCCGCAAGGCCGCCGTGCTGCAGAAGGCCGGTCATGATGTGATGCCAGGCGCCGTACATCCGGGGCAGGCCGATCACCATCAAGGGCAGGATCGACCCCCAGGCCAAGGCCGACAGGATCGTGACCGCATAGATCGCGACATAGAGGATGGCGACCTTCTGTACCTTGCCCCATTCGCTTTCGGGGACAAAGGTTCGCTCTTCGGGCGTGGGGCCGTTCAGCGCATTGCGCAGGATCAAGGGGATGAACTTCAGCACGTCGATGATGCCGAAGATGTTCAGGATCAGCTTGGCCAGCTCTGGCGGGCGCATTACGGCAATCTCGGGGTCGCGGCCGACAAGGTAGGTTTCCGAATGGTGGCGTGCATGGCTCCAACGCCAGGTGGCAGAGTTTCGCATGATCATGAAGCTGGCGATCTGGTAAACCACATTGTTCATCCAGGGCGTGCGGAAGGCGGTGCCGTGGCTGCATTCGTGCCAGCGCGAATCCGAGGCGCTGCCGTAAAGGACGCCGTAAGCCAGCCAGAACGGGGCCGACCACCAGCTTGGCCACAGCGCGATGCCGATCCCGGCCAGCAGGATCATGCTGCCGTACAACAGGATCGTGTCGCGGATTGCAGGCTGGTCGCTGCGGGCCATCAGGTCCTTCATCACCTTGCGCGGCACGTCGGTGTGGTACCATTCCGCTGCCGTCAGGCCGCTTTCGACCGCGCGCCTGGCATCGGCACCAAAGGGGCTGTAATCCCGCTTGCCCATAATGCACTCCCGTTGCGGGGCGGACCGGTCCCGCGCCCTCTGCCGACATGGATAGGGGCGTTCGGGCCGGATCGCCAAGAGCAATGCTTGCAGGTTTCGTCAGCCTCCATCATTCTTGCATCAGAAATGATGGAATTTCGGCAACGCCATGGCAAACCGCCCCACAATCCACGATGTCGCCCGCGCGGCCGGACTGTCCAGCGCGACGGTTGACCGTGTGCTGAACGGACGGGAGAAAGTCCGCGAAGAGACTGCGCAAAAGGTCTATGACGCGGCGCGACTGGTCGGGTACCATGCCGCATCGCTGATCGGCCAACGGGTGCAGGCCGATCGCCCCCGGTTGCGGCTGGGATTGGTGCTGCACAAGGAGCGGCAGTCGTTCTACCGGCAGTTCAAGGCCGAAGCCGAGCGCGCCGTCGCCCGCGCCACCGGGGTCCGCGCGACGGTGCAGGTCGAATTTGCCGCCTCACAATCGCCCGGGGATTTCACCGCGCTGATGGAGGCGCTGGCCCCGCGCGTCGATGCCGTGGCGGCCACGGCGGTCACCCATCCCGACGTGACGGATGCGGTGGAACGGCTGAACGCCCGGGGCATCCCGTGCTTTTCGCTGCTGAACGACTTTGCCCAAGGGGTGCGGCAGAACTATCTGGGGCTCAACAACCTGAAGGTCGGGCGGATCGCGGCGCACATGATCGCGACGGCCTCGCATCATGGCGGCAAGATCGCGGTCTTTGTCGGCGGCTACCGCTGGCACGGGCATGAGTTGCGCGAAACCGGGGTGCGCAGCTACTTTCGCGAACACGCGCCGCAGTTTCAGGTGCTGGACACGCTGGTCAACCTGGAAACGCGGCAGCTGACCTATGAGGCGACGCTGGACCTGCTGGGGCGGCACCCGGACCTGCGCGGGATCTACTGTGCCGGGGGCGGGATGGAGGGGGCGATAGCCGCCCTGTCCGAAGTGCGTCAGCCGGGCCAGGTGGCCTTGGTGGTGAACGAACTGACCCCGGAAAGCCGCGCGGCGCTGATCGACCGGACGGTGACCATGGTGATCGGCACGCCGCTGAACCGGCTGTGCGATGACCTGATCCGGCTTGCGACCGGGGCGCTGGTCGACGGAATGGCCGCCGTCCAGGGTCAGCATTTCCTGCCACCAGAGCTTTTCCTGCCCGAGTCCGTCTGACGAACCCGAGTCTGTCTGACGAACCCCATCTTTCTGACAATTTCCAGCCCGTCTGACGAAATCGCGTCAGCCGATGACCGGGCATTTCGTCAGGGATGATGTGTTCGGCCAGCGACAGATTGACGCGATGCCCCACGACGCGGATTGTCCGCCCACCAGAATGGCCACGGTTGGGGAGACCGGGATTGATCCAGTTCGCACTGAACCACATGACGGTTGCCAAGCTGTCGTTCCGGGACCTTGTCAGCCTGTCCGCAAGCCTTGGCTGCGTCGGGATCGAGGTTCGCAACGACTTGCCGCAGCCCCTGTTCGACGGGATGGACCCGGCAGAGGCCGGGGCGCAGGTCCGTGCGGCCGGATTGCGGCTTCTGGCGGTGGCCGAGGTCAAGCGTTTCAACGACTGGTCGGCGAACAAGGCTGCCGAGGCGCTGGCCCTGATGCAGATCGCCAAGGCTGCGGGGGCCGAGGCGGTCAGCCTGATCCCGCGCAATGACAACCTTGGCATGGGCAACGGCGAACGCCAGGCGGCGCTGCGCGTCGCGCTGAAGGCGTTGAAGCCGATGCTGGAGGATCACGATCTGGTCGGCATGGTCGAACCCCTGGGCTTTGAAGACTGTGCGCTGCGGTACAAGTCCGAAGCGGTCGAGGGGATCGAGGCTGTTGGCGGCAAGGGACGGTTCAGGCTGGTGCACGACACGTTCCACCACACGCTGGCGCATGGCGGCCCGCTGTTCCCGGACCATACCGGCATCGTCCATGTCTCGGGCGTGGTGGACCAGGCGGTCAGCCTGTCGGAAATGCGCGACGGGCACCGGGTGCTTGTGACTCCCGGGGACCGACTGGGGAATGTCGACCAGATCACCGCGCTGCACGCTGCGGGCTGGACCGGGCCGGTCAGCTTTGAAGCGTTTTCGCCCGAGGTTCACGCCCTGACCCACCCGGAAGCCGCCCTGCGCGCCAGCATGGACCACGTGCAGCGGGCGGTTTCCTGAGCCGCTTCGTCAACGCCATTCGCGCGCTGATGTCATTTTGCAACCGGTTGCAAGAGTATGTTGACCGGCTGCCCGCAACTCCTCAGTCTGGCGATCCAGACTGATCGAGTCGCCTGCGCCGCACCGGGAGAGTGCGGTGATTGATTGGGAGAACCGGACCTGCCGTACTGGACGGCAGGCCGACAGTGGGAGGACGACCAGGAAAAAGACCCTTATCGCGGCAGGCTTTGCCTCGCTGATGACCACCACCGCGATGGCCGATGGCATCGGTGTGTCGATGGCGCTGTTTGACGACAACTTTCTGACCGTCCTGCGCAACGGCATCCAGTCGCAGGCTGATGCGGCTGGCCTGTCGGTGCAGATCGAGGATGCGCAGAACGACGTGGCCAACAACTGGATCAGATCAACAACTTCATCGCGTCGGGCGTCGATGCGATCATCGTGAACCCGGTCGACACCAGCGCCACGCAGGCGATGTCGGACGCCGCCGCAGCGGCCGGTGTGCCGCTGGTCTATGTGAACCGCCAGCCGATCAACGTCGACACGCTGCCCGACAACCAGGCCTTCGTCGCCTCGAACGAATCCGAATCCTCGCGGCAGGGCTTTATCGAACAGTGCAACCAGTGGAAGGCGGCGGGCAAGGCAGAAGTCAGCGTCTATGTCATGCAGGGCGAACTGTCGAACCAGGCCGCCGTGCAGCGCACGCAGAACTATACCGACGTGGTCAACGAGGGCCTTTGCGCGGTCAAGGTCAACGTGATCGACCAGCAGACCGCGAACTGGAGCCGCGATCAGGCGCAGTCGCTGATGACCAACTGGCTGTCGACCGGCGCCGCGTTTGACGGCGTGCTGGCCAACAACGACGAGATGGCCCTTGGCGCGATTCAGGCGATGAAGGCCGCCGGGATCGACATGGGGTCGGTGATCGTGTCGGGCGTCGATGCGACGCAGGACGCGCTGGCCTCGATGCAGGCCGGGGAACTTGACATCACCGTGTTCCAGAACGCGGCGGCCCAGGGCGGCGGCGCGCTGGATGCGGCGGTCAAGCTGGCAGCGGGCGAGGCGGTGGACCAGAAGGTCTACATCCCGTTCGAGCTGGTGACCCCGGCGAACATCGACGGCTACCTGTCGAAGAACTGATCCCCTCCCGGGGACCTTGGGGCGGCTGGCGACGGCCGCCCCGCTTTTTTGCGCCGCAAGGCTTGCGCTGCGGTAGACTGGATTTGCGACCATCTTCGGGGGGAGGAGCGGACCTTGGCAGACGCGACGCATGGGCTGGGCGGCCTGAAATACGATCCTGCAAAGCGGACCCGCGCACCAGAGTGGAACGTGTTCGGAGCGCTGGTGCTGATCGTCGTAATCTTCGAGGTGCTGAACCGGCTGCAAGGTGGGTCGTTCCTGTTCAACATGCGCGACAATGTGGACTCGCTCTTCAACCAGCAGCGGCTGGACATCATGATCCTGCAGGTCGCGATCATCGGGGTGATCGCGCTGGGGGTGACGCAGGTCATCATCATCGGCGGGATCGACCTGTCCTCGGGGTCCGTGGTGGGGGCCACCGCGATGGTGGTGATGAGCTTTGCGCAGACCGCGCTGGTCAACGGCAACCCGAACCCGAAAGCGATCTTCGGCGACTGGGCGATGGATCTGCCGGTGATCGTGCCGATCGTGATCGGTCTGGCCTGCGGCCTGTTTGCCGGGCTGATCAATGGCTTGCTGGTCGCCTATACCAAAATCCCGCCCTTTATCGCGACGCTTGGCATGATGGTCAGCGCTCGGGGTGCCGCGCGCTGGTGGTCGAATGGTCAGCCGGTCAGCTTTCCGACGGCCGAATATGGAACCCTTGCCAACGGCGACATTCTGGGCGGCATGACCTTTGGCCTGTTGTCCTGGCCCGGCCAGAACCCCGCCGTGGTCTTTGTCGTCCTTGCCCTGTTGTTCCACGTCATCATGACCTACACCCTGTACGGCAAGCGCAGCTACGCCATCGGGTCCAATGAGGCCGCCGCGCGGATGTCGGGGATCAACGTCGACCGGCACAAAGTGCTGGTCTATGCCATTGCCGGGCTGCTGGCGGCGGTTGCGGCGGTGCTTCTGACGTCAAAGAACCTGACGGCGCAGGCCGGGATGGGGGTGATGTATGAGCTTGACGCCATCGCCATGGCGGTGATCGGGGGCGTCTCGCTGGCCGGGGGTCGCGGGTCGATCCTGGGGACTGTGCTGGGTGCGGCGATCTTTTCGGTGATCATCTCGGGCTTCACCTCGATCAAGCTGGACGCCTACTATCAGGAGATGGTCAAGGGCGCGATCATCGTCGGCGCGGTAGTGCTGGACCAGTGGCGTCAACGCAGACGGATACGTGGGTAGGTGGGGGCAACGGCCATGTCGAAGATCATTCTGGAAACCCGGGGCCTGACCAAGCACTACGGCGGCGTGCATGCGCTGGACGACGCGAACTTCATCCTGCACGAGGGTGAGCATGTCGCCGTCGTGGGCGACAACGGGGCGGGGAAATCCACCTTTGTCCGGCAGGTGACGGCGGTGGAACAACGCTCGGCCGGAGAGGTGATCTTTGACGGCCAGCCGGTCCATTTCTCTGGCCCGCTGGAGGCGCGGCAGGCGGGGATCGAGACGGTGTTCCAGACGCTTGCGCTAGCCACGATCTGGACGTGCCGTCGAACCTGTTCCTGGGACGCGAGCTGTTCAAGTTCAAGCTGGGGCCGTTTTCCTGGCTGGACCGCAAGACGATGCGCGACCGGACGATGGAGGCTTTGGCCACCACGGCGGTCAAGATCCCCAACGTCGACAATCCGATCCGCAACATGTCGGGCGGGCAGCGGCAATGCGTGTCCATCGCGCGGACGGCGGCCTTCGCGTCAAAGCTGGTGATCATGGACGAACCCACGGCGGCGCTGGGGGTGCAAGAGACGGCTCAGGTGGAAAACATCATCCGGGGGCTGAAAGAGCGGGGCATCCCGATGATCCTGATCAGCCACAACCTGCGGCAGGTGTTCGATCTGGTGGACCGGATCGTCGTCTTCCGCCGTGGCCGGATCGTGGCAAGCCTCCGGAAGGACGAGACGGATGGCAACGACATCGTCAGCTACATCACCGGGGTCAAGGGCGCGTCCGATACGGCCTATGCCTGACCGCGTCAGGCGGTTGCCCGGCGGACTGGGCGGCCACTGTCGGTGCGCTTGCGGTCCAGTCCCTGAACCAGCCGGGTCGGAGCCACGCCGTATCGCGCGCGAAAGCTTTTCGAGAAATGCGACACGGTGGCAAAACCGCAGGCGATCGAAACCTCCAGCAGCGTCAGGTCGGTGGTGCCCAAGAGGTTGCGACCCCGGTCCAGCCGCAGCCCCCGATAGAAGTCACCCGGCGACGCGCCGACCGCGTCGCGAAACAGCCGCTCCAGGTGCCGACGCGAATAGCCGGCGGCGGCGGCCAGATCGTCCATCGACAGCGGGTCCTCGATGTGGCGGTTCATCAGCGTGACCGTCGCCACCAGCACCGGATTGCGCGATGACAACAGCGCCGCCAGCGAGCTGCGCTGTTCGGCGTTGATCCCGGGCAGCACGGTCCGCAGGCACATCTCGGACACCATGGCGGCAAAGGCGGTACCGTGATCCTCGGCGATGATCGCCAGCATCATGTCGGTCGAGGCCGCCCCCCCGCCGCAGGTCATCAGCCGGTCCTCGGTTTCAAAGCGGCTGGCGGTCGGGGAAAGCTGGGGGAAGGTCTCGACAAAGCCCGGCTGGTTTTCCCAGTGCAGGGTAAAGCGCCGCCCCTGCAGAAGGCCCGCCTTGGCCAGCGCGATCGCGCCGGTGCAGATGCCGCCGACTCGGCCGCCAAAGCGGTGGTGGCGCTGGACGGCAGCGACAATGGCGGGATCGGCGGCGGCCATCTGCGGGTTTCCGGCGCAGACGATCAACCAGGTCGACTTGTCCAGAGGCTCCAGCCCGCCATCGACCCCGCAGGGAATTCCGGACGAACTGGCCACCGCCAGTCCAGAATCGGACAGGACGCGCCAGTGATACAAGGGGTGCTGGGACAGCTGGTTGGCGATCCGCAACGGTTCCACCGCCGACGCAAAGGCCAGAAGCGTGAACCCCGGAACCAGCACGAAGGCATAGTTTCGCGGTGCGCCGGGGGTCGGGACCGGCAGGAAAGCGGCGCCTTTCGGAACCAGAGGTTCGTCGTGCATCATCGGCATGCGCCTTGGGTCAGGGTCCCGCTATTTCAGCCCTTCACAGGATGCGGTCAAGGCGCATGTGGTCTTGCCCTGCAGACACGGCCCGAACCAGATACCGGGCGGTGCGGATGCCCCCCAAGCGAAAGGACCGGACACGGGTGACCGCGAACGCGGCATGCTGCTGTCGGAACGGGTCATACGGGCGATGCCTGACAACCTGTGTCGGACGCGTTGGCCCGCGACCGGTTGCCGGTTGGTCCCAGGCGCCCACGCCTCGGCCCTTGCCCGCATCCCGTGCTTGCGGGTCGTTCGGATCGCCGGGGGGGCGCCGGCGTGGTCGCACGCGCCCCGGTGAAAGCTGAAAGAGGCCTACGTAAGCAAGCTTTCCCTCGTGAAAGAGGGCACGGCAAAGTATAGGGATACCGAGATCCGCGGCCCTGTGCTGATTGTAGGAAAGACGTCATGTGGCTGGTCCTACCAGAAAGATTTCGGCGGTCAGTCCCGCCAGATCCTCATCGGACGCTATCCTGCGATTTCGGCACAAGCCGCCCGAGAAACCGCGCTCGGGTTCATGGGATTGCCCGGCGTTCGTGGAGTGCTCATTTTGCACCTGACCGGTAAAACCGCGTCTGAAGTGGACTGGGCCGGGGTCTGAAAAGCCGCGACCGTCAGCTGTACATGTCGTTCGGATCGACCATCCGACACTTGTTCAGGACGACGCCAAGCACTTGTGTCCGCTTGGCAAGGTCTTTGCCGCATTGGTCGATCATGCTGGCTGAGGTCTCCTCGGCTGCGGCGACCATCAGGGCGCAGTCGACCTGATCAAGGAAGGCAAGCGTGTCGTCCCCTGCGCTCATCGGGGGCATGTCGAACAGCATGACATCCGGTCGATAAGCCGCTTCGATCCGATCAACGACATCGGCCGCGCAGACAGACGACAGCAGTTCTGCCGGGCTTTGGACCGGAGTGGTACTTAGCCCGAACGCCAGGTTGGTGCCGCAGCGAATCAGTTGCGCCTCGGGGGACTGAGCTTCGGTCAAAACCGCGGAAAAGTTCAAGGACCGGTCAAACCCAAGGGCGCGGAGCATTCCGGGTCGGCGGAAGTCAAGCTCAAGCACCATGACGCGCATGTCCGACATCCGGGCAAGGCTGAAGGCAAGGTTCAAGGTGACCGTGGTCTTGCCGCAGCTTGCGTCCGGCGAGGTTACGGCGACGCGGGTCCAGTTGTGGTGGTGCAAGTTGTGCAAAAGTGTGCTGCGCATCATGTCGAAGGCCGTCGCCGCACGGTCGGCGCGATGGGCGACGATGTGGTTCGTGTCGAACGCCTGGTCCGATATCTGGAATTCCGGCAGGTTTGCCCAGTTGGCAGTACCCGTCGACCGCTGTGTCGGGGTGGTCTGCACGGCCTGCCGGACGGGATCAGCGGATTCGCGGGACGCGCGGGCTTTGGCGATGGCAGAGTGAATACGGTCCATTGGCATCCTATTCAGATGAGCCCGGCAAGGTCGTCGCCCCGGCGTCGGCCATGCCAAGCATCTTGGTCAGCGCGGCGAACACGGCGTCCATCGGCATGACAAGAGTGACAAGCGCAAAAATACCCAGCGGCAGCACGACAAGAGCCCCGACAGCCGTCCAGATTTGCCAGCGACGACGGGTCTTCTTGGCAAGCTTGCTTTCATGGAACGGGATAGTGCCGAACGGCGTGATCCCCAGGGCGCGCACCATTTCGGAAGGTCGGCGAATGGTGCTGTTAAGCGCCTCCAACACCGTGATCATCAGCGCTGACAGCAAGGCACCGACGCCAAATCCGGTCAAAGCAAGCAGTTTTCTGTTGGGTTCGGACCGGTAGGCGGGCGGGACGGCCAGTTCGATGACGCTGATGCGC
Source organism: Pseudomonadota bacterium (assembly GCA_029567145.1). Lineage (GTDB taxonomy): Bacteria > Pseudomonadota > Alphaproteobacteria > Rhodobacterales > Rhodobacteraceae > Tabrizicola. Next base: position 27,074 of record JAKQLM010000471.1, on the reverse strand, counting down.
TGGCCGCGGTCGGTCATTTCGATCCGGTCGCCCATCCGGGCGTTGGCAAGGCTTGCAACCGCTTGATCATACTGCACGCGAAGGTTCTCGTAGTCGCTTGTCAACGTGCCCAACGTCATCGAGTTGCCGGGGGTGGCCTGGATCGAGGCTTCGATCTTGGCAAGGTCGGTCTCGATCTGCTGCTTCTGCTCTGCGAGGTATTCGATCTGGCCGTCAATATCGAGCATCTGCACGTCGAACGAAGACAAAGACCCGCCCCCGGCAGCGCCAAGTTGCTCTTTCACAGCTTCTTCCAGGGCGGCGACCTGGGTTTGCAGCGCCCGGACGCGCGGGTTGGTCGGAGAAAGAATGACCAGCGCCGAGGCAAGTTCCTGTCGCAGAAGTTCCAGCTGGGCCTGTTCGGGCGTGACATCGCCAATGGCGGTCGCCAGCCTGCCGGTCCGGTCGTAAAGATCGGCCAGCCGCTGTCGCCGATCGCGCAGGGATGCAAGCTCACGGTCGACCTGCAGCAGTCGTTCCTGCAGGGCCGTCTGCTGGCTCCGGCGATAGGACAGGCTTTCGGGCAGAGCATCGCGGTTCGCGGTTTCAAACTCAAGGATCCGGGCGTTCTGCGCCACCATTTCTTCGCTCAGGCGGCGAACCTCCTGCTCGAAGAACTCCAGGGTATTCCCGGACGCATCGGTGCGGATCTTCACGTTCTGCGCCAGGATCTGTTCGACGACCGCATTGGTCACGACGGCGGAAAGCTCGGGGTTCGGGGCCGAGAACGACACGGTGATGACGCCAGTCCCACCCTCGGGCCGGGGCATGTTGATGCCGATGCGATAGCGCATTTCCTCGACAATGACTTCGGGGGTGGCGTCCTTGGTTTCGGCGTAAATCTGAAAGTCTTCCGCCATCGCCAGCAGGTTTTCCCGCGTCAGAATTCGCTGCTGGATGGCAAGCAGGTTTTCATCGGCGGACGCCTCGACCGTGGAGGCCGCAAGCTCATCGGGAATCTGGGCGTTTTCGAACAGTAGCCGGGCTTCGGCGCGGAAGACCGGCGGAATCGCAAACGCAAAGACGATGCCAACCGTGGTGCAGGCAGCCGTGATCAGGATCACGTAAGGCAACCGACGCAGGAACAGATTGAGGTAGTGGCGCAAGTCGAGCGACATGGTCAGCTGTCCTTTGCTGGCAATGATTTCACCGCGAAGAACACGCCATCGTCCAGGACCTGCTGAACGGTCGCTGCGGTGACGGACTTCCGGCCCTTGCTGAAGGCATAGACCAGCGACAGATCGCAAAGCTGGTTCACAAGCCGTGGCACTCCGCCTGTCCGCTCATGGATCAGATCGACCGACGGGGTGGTGAAGACGCAATCCGCACAACCGGCGACCTTCAGCCGATGCGCGACGTAGGCCCGCACGGTGCGGCGGTCCATTGCGGTAAGGTGGAAGTTCGCGGCGATCCGCTGGGCGAACTGCCGCATGTTGGGCCGGTCGATGATGTCACGCAGTTCGGGCTGGCCGACCAGGATCAGCTGAAGCAGTTCGTCCTTTCCCGAGTTGATGTTCGTGAACATCCGCAACTCTTCCAGCGCTTCGACGCTAAGATTCTGCGCCTCGTCAAAGATCAGCATGACGCGACGCCCGGCAGCGTATTCGCTGATCAGCAGGTTTTGGAACGTGGCGAAGAGATCGACATAGCTTTGATCCGGCGCGACCGGATGCCCCAGGGCCATCAGCACCCAGCGCAGCAACTCTGCCCGGGCGCCGCTGGGGTTCGAGATCAGGCCAACGCAGATCTCCGGTCCAAGCGACCGCATCAGATGTAACAACAGCGTGGTCTTGCCCGCGCCGATGTCGCCAGTGATCAGCGTGATCGGCGAATGGGTCATCACCCCGTACTCCAGCATTGCGTAGGCACGCTGGTGGGCCGGGGGCCAGAACAGGAAGTCGGGATCGGGGGCCAGGGCGAAGGGCCGGATGGTCATCCCGAAATGTGCGGTATAGAGATCGGGCGATGCGGAACCAGAGCTTCGACTGTCCCCGCCAGGGCCGCGCGATTGCCGGTCCGAGTTCAGGGCCGGTGAACCCGACGCGCTATCTGTCGTAGGAATTGCGGCCTCCGAAGTGACATCGGAAACACCCTGAGTTGCAATTCCGAAACCAGAAAACAACCTGCGCGATCGGGCAGTCCGCATACGTCCTTCCTCAGGCAAGAATCACTCTGACGGCAATTAAGACCAGCACTGTAGGCATAGCCGATTCGAAGCATCAATGGCGTTGAAAAACTTGTTCCGGTTAGTAAACAAAGCGAGTGTTTGGACTAAGTATCTTTCCTTTCAACCCGAGAATCGGCAGCATGGCGGGATTCGCGAGTGCTTATCGGGATGATACATTAAGCTGCCGGGGAGCAATGCTGTTGGATGCGCAATCATAAGTTGCATCTACACGCCTGGATGCACGTCTTGGACCGGTCACCACAGATGGAGAACGCAGAGGAATGAGCGACGCATCCCCGATTGCGACTCTGGGTAGCGCCGATATCGCCATTGTCGGCATGGCAGCGCATCTGCCGGATGCCGCCGATATTGCCAGCTATTGGGACAACTTGCGCGCTGGCCGGTCCGCAGTCCGGCGGTTAAGCGAGGAAGAATTGCTGGCCGCAGGCGAAAGCGCCGCGATGTTGCGCAACCCTGCTTACGTTCCCCATGCGGCCCTGCTGGACGGGTTCGACCGGTTTGATGCCGATTTCTTCGGCTTCTCGCCGAAAGAGGCCGCGATTCTTGATCCGCAGCACCGGCAGTTCCTGGAAGTCGCCTGGGAGGCGCTGGAGGGGGCAGGCCATCCGCCCGAAGCGTTCAAGGGTAGGATCGGGGTCTTTGCCGGCTGCGGCATGGGCAGCTATTTCTACTTCAACCTGTGTTCCAACCCGGCGCTAGTCGACAGCACGGGGATGTTCCTGTTGCGCCATACCGGGAACGACAAGGATTTCCTGTCCACCCGCGTAAGCCACGTCTTCGACCTCAAGGGCCCAAGCCTGTCGCTGCAAACCGCCTGCTCCACCTCGTTGGTGGCGGTACATTACGCGGTGCAGGCGCTGTTGACCGGCGAGTGTGACATGGCCCTGGCCGGCGGTGCAACGATCGACCTGCCCCAGGGCCGCGGCTATCTTTACAAGGAGGGTGAGGTGCTGTCGCCGGACGGTGTCTGCCACGCCTTCGACCACAGGGCGCAGGGCACGGTCTTTGGATCGGGTGCGGGCGCGGTATTGCTGCGGCGGCTGGACGACGCCTTGGCCGATGGCGATCACATCTGGGCGGTTATCAAGGGCAGTGCAGTCAACAACGACGGCGCGGCGAAGGCGGGGTATCTTGCCCCTTCGGTCGAAGGGCAGGCCGACTGCATCGCCACGGCACTGGGCATCGCCGGAGTGACGGCCGAGTCGATCGACTACATCGAATGCCACGGCACCGGCACCTATCTTGGCGATCCCATCGAGGTGGCGGCGCTGACACAGGCTTTCCGAAAATCGACGCAGGTCAAGGGCTTTGCGCGGATCGGCAGCGTCAAGACCAACATCGGCCATCTGGACACTGCGGCGGGCGTGGCCAGTCTGATCAAGACGTCACTGGCCCTGCACCATCGCCAGATGCCGCCCAGTCTGAACTTCGAGACACCGAACCCGGTGATTGATTTCGAGGGCAGCCCGTTCCGGGTCAATGATCGGTTGACCGACTGGGCACGGCGGGGCGGGCCCCGGCGGGCCGGGGTGAACTCGTTGGGGGTTGGCGGCACGAATGCGCATGTCGTGCTGGAGGAAGCCCCCGATGCCGCCGCGTCGGATGCGTCGGATTGGCCGTTCCAGCTTTTGACGATCTCGGCCCGTAGTTCGGCGGCTTTGGGCGAGGCCTCGGTCCGGCTTGCCGCCCACCTTCGTGCGCATCCCGAGCAACCCCTGGCCGATGTGGCCTATACGCTGAAGGAGGGCCGCCGCGCATTCGAGCATCGGCGCGTTCTGGTGGCAGGCTCGCACGACGAGGCCGCCGCCCTGCTCGAGGCAGGCGACCCCCGGCGGGTGTTCACCCAGCGTCGCGTTGGCGACACGCCAGACGTCGTGTTCATGTTCCCGGGCGGAGGCGCGCAATACCCCGACATGGCGCGCGACCTGTACGAGACCGAGCCGGTGTTCGCAGAATGGATGGACCGCGGACTTGCAGCGCTGGGCCCCGCCGAAGACGAGATTCGCGCCCTTTGGCTGCCCGGCCCGGACGCCAAAGCGGCAGCGGCAGAGCGGCTGAGGCGGCCATCCTTGCAGCTCCCGTTGATCCTTGTCGTCGAAATTGCGCTGGCCCGGCTGTGGGAGAGTTGGGGGATAAAGCCCTCGGTTCTGATCGGTCACAGCATGGGAGAGAACGCCGCCGCCTGTCTGGCGGGGGTGATGAGCCTTGAAGAGGCGGTGGGTCTGGTGCGGCTTCGCGGCCAGCTTTTCGATACCGTTCCGGCCGGAGGCATGCTGTCGGTCCCGATGTCGGAAGCTGCGCTGCTGCCTTATCTGGCCGGACTTGACGTCGCATCCGTCAATGCCCCCGAGCTTACCGTCGTGTCTGGCGCTGACGCCGACCTTGCCGCCCTGACCGCCCGTCTGAAGGACGAGGATATCGACACCACCCGCATCGCCATCGACATCGCCGCGCACAGTCGGATGCTGGAGCCGATCCTGGAGCGGTTTCGGTCCCACTTGGCGGGGATGCGGCTGATGCCGCCGCAGATTCCGATCATCTCGAACCGGACCGGCCAGATACTGACCGCGTCCGACGCGACCAGCCCGGACTACTGGGTGGCGCACCTGCGCGGAACGGTTCGGTTTGCAGCGGGGATGCAGACGCTTCGGCAAAAGGCGGATCGTGTCTATCTCGAGGTCGGGCCAGGGCGCGCTCTGGCGACGCTGGCACAGGCCAACGGCGCGATGGGGGGGCAACCGGTTCCAGCAAGCTTGCGGCACCCGGAAGATCCCGTCTCGGACGACCGGCACTTCATGGCGACGTTGGGACGTTTGTGGGCCTGCGGCGCCGATCCTGACTGGAGCCAGATCTGGGGCGGGGCGCGGCGGCGGCGGGTGGTGCTGCCGACCTATCCATTCCAGCGTGCGCGCTATTTCGTCGAGCCCGGCAAGCCCGCAGCAGGCACAGACCTGGACCTGGTGCCCGAGCGCCACGACAAGGTTGCCGACTTCGGATATCAACTGAAATGGCGCGCGGCGCCTGCGGACTGTCCGCTGGACGTCGAGACAGAGCTTGGCACGCCGCAAACCTGGCTCATTTTTGCGGATGAGACCGGTCTGGCCCGGGCGGCTGTGCAAAGGTTGCGACTGGCCGGTCACCGGGTGATCACTGTCCATGCGGGCGACGCGTTCGCGCGGACCAATGAAGACAGCTACATCATCGCCCCTGAACACGGGCGAGAAGGCTATGATGCCCTGCTGGCCGACCTTGGCCAGCGCGGCCTGTCACCGGCGCGGATCGTGCATTTTTGGCTGGTGACATCGGATGAGACGTTCCGTCCCGGTGGCAGCTTCTTCCAGCGCAATCTGGAGCAGGGATTCTGGAGCCTGTTCTTCCTTGGGCAGGCCATCGGCGAAATCGGGTTGTCACCTTTGCCGCATCTGCTGGTCGTCACGTCCGGTGCCGCGCAAGTTCGGCAAGAACCGCTTGCCTATCCGGAAAAGGCGACGGTGGCCGGACCGATCAAGGTGATGCCGCGCGAATTGCCGGGATTGACTGGCGCGATGCTGGACGTGGCGCTTTCGGGCGTCCGCAAGGGAGTCCCGGACGAAACGCTGGTGCTGCTGCTAGAAGAGATGCTGGCCGTCCCCGCCAACACGGTGGCCGCCCTTCGCGGATCGCGGCGGCTAGAGGCGCGGCTGGCATCGGCTCCCCTGCCCGAAATGGAACGGATTCCCGAAGGTTCGGTCTGGGTCGTGACCGGCGGATTTGGTGGCATTGGCGTGACGGTTGCCGAGCGGTTGCTCCGCGACAGCCGGGCGAAAGTGGCACTGATCGGGCGGCACCTGCCCGAGCCGGGAAGCGTCCGGGCGGGCGTGTTGGCGCAATTGCAGCGTCTGGGCAAGGTGCTGGCGCTGGCAGCGGATGTCTGCAACCCCGAGGAAATGCGCGTCGCCCTGGACCGCGTCAGGCTGGAGCTGGGGGCGGCCCACGGCGTGATCCATGCGGCAGGCACGGTCGAAGATGCGCCGCTGCTGGGCAAGGACCCGGGGGCCGCAGAGGCGGTCCTGTCGCCCAAGGTGCACGGGACGAAACTGCTGGGGACGTTGTTTCCCGACGGCAGCATTGCGCGGCTTGTCCTGTTTTCTTCGACCTCGACAGTGATCTCGCCAGCGGGGCAGGCGGATTATGTGGCGGCGAACGAGTATTTGAATGCCTTCGCCCGGTCGCGGGCAGGCGGCAAGACCAAGGTGACGGCGATCAACTGGGGGATCTGGTCCGGGATCGGCATGGCCGCAGACGCCGACGCGCGCCGTCAGGGTCAGGCCAGCATGACGGTGCCGCTGCCCGGAATGATGATCCTTGAGCGGATGATCAAAGCCGAGGAGGAGACCCGGTTTCTGTCCACTCTCAGCGCGGCTGATTGGGTGATGGATGATCACCGTTTGCGCGACGGGACGGCGGTTCTGCCTGGCGCGGCCTGGCCCGAAGTCGCCGCCGAGGCGCTTTCCGCGATCGGGGCAAAGCCCGGATTCACGCTGACCGACCTGACCGTCTTCCGGCCCTTCCGGCTGGAAGCGGACACGCCGCGTGATCTGCGTGTGTCTCTGACGCGGACGCGCGACGGCGGGCAAAGGATGCAGGCGCGCGCGCTGGAAACGGCGGGTTGGGTGCTGACCGCCGAGGCGGGGATTTCACTGCTGGAAAGATCGGCACCCAAGCTGGATCTGGCTGAAATCGGGGCGCGCTGCCCGCAGCGGCAAAGCGCGCAGGGCGGCGTGAATCTTCCCTCGGCGCAAGAGGATCGGTTGGCCTTCGGTCCACGCTGGCAGGTCTTGCGGGCCACGGCGCTAGGCTCGGGCGAGGGGCTTGCGACTCTGTCGCTTTCCGCCCAGGCTGCGCCCGATGTCGGGACCTGCGCGATCCATCCGGCGCTTTTCGACATCGGCACCGGCTGGGGGCTGGCCCTGTTGCCGCAAGCCCCCGAAGACGCGATTTGGGTGCCGGTGACCCTGGGCGAGGTGCGGGTCTTTGCGTCCTTGCCCGCAGACATCCGCAGTTGGGTCCGGCTGGCGGGACCTGCCGGTGCGGACGTGGCCGCGTTCGACGTGACCCTGACCGACGCTGCCGGGCAGGTCCTGGTGGAGGTGGAGCGGATCACCTTCCGTCTGATCTCGGCCAATGAGGTGCTGGCAAAACCGGCCCCGCCCGCGCCGCGTGACGTGATGGCGGATGACGTGCAGCGGTCGACCTCTCCGGCCGAGTTGCGGCTGGCACAGGCGCTTGCGGGCGGGATCCGTCCGGGAGAGGGGGCCGAGGCGTTCCTGCGCGCCCTTGCGGTCGATGCGCCGCAGGTTCTGGTCTCGTCGCTGGACCTGCAAGCCCTGCTGCGCCAAAGCGCAGCGCTGGATGTGCGGCCCGATGGGGATGGGTCGGGCTTTGCGCGTCCGGACCTGGAGACCGCCTATGTCGCCCCGCGCACGGGCGTAGAGCGGACGCTGGCTGGCTTCTGGGCCGACCTTCTGGGTGTCAGCGATGTGGGTGTGGAAGACGACTTCTTCACGCTGGGTGGACACTCGCTGATTGCTGTCCGGCTTTTTGCGATGATCCGTCGGCAGTGGAAGATCGATCTCCCCATTTCCGTGCTGTTCGAAGTGCCGACGATCGCGCGCTGTGCTGCCCTGATCACCGCCCGCATTGGGCCCGAGGATGAAACCGCTGCGGCGGCGGCAGCCAAGGCTGATCCGGCTGGCCCGAGCTTTACTCATCTTGTGGCCATGCACGCAGGCGAGGGCGGACCGGGAACACCCTTCTTCCTGGTGGCGGGGATGTTCGGAAACGTTCTGAATCTGCGGCATCTGGCGCACCTTCTGGGCAACGACCGGCCATTCTACGGCCTGCAGGCGCGCGGGCTGTTCGGCGATGCAGAGCCGCATCGCACCATCGAAGCGGCGGCGGCAGACTGCGTGGCTGAAATCAGGCAGGTGCAGCCGAAGGGCCCCTACCTGCTGGGCGGCTTCTCGGGGGGGGGACTGACGGCCTGGAGATCGGCCAGCAACTTCGCGCGGCCGGCGAAGAGGTCGCGCTGATGGCACTTCTGGACACCCCGATGCCGGTAAGGCCGACCTTGACCGCCCCAGACAAGGCCATGATAAAGATGGCAGAACTGCGTCGTGGCGGCCCGAAGTTCCTGGCCGAATGGGCGCGGCGAAGGATCGAATGGGAACGATCCCGGCGGGCCATCGCGGCGCACGAGCCGGACCCCACGGTACCGTCCTTTCACAATGCCGAGATCGAGGCCGCGTTCCTGCAGGCTGTCGGCAGCTATCAGCTGAAACCCTGGGCGGATGGGCGGGTTGTCCTGTACCGGCCACCGCCGGACCGCCACTGGAAAGTCACCAAGGGGAACTGGGTCAGTTCGGCGCGGGAATATGTCTTCCCTGACAATCTCTGGACTCCGTTCGCGCCCAGACTGGACGTGGTCGAGGTGCCGGGAGACCACGACTCGATGGTGCTGGAGCCCAATGTGCGGGTCCTGTCCGCGCGGATGCGCAATGCTATCCTCGCGGCCGAGGCCAAGCCGGCGCCGGTCTTCGACCGCAGATTGGCCGCAGAATGAACGGAGCCAGAGCATGCCCCTGACAGCGCTATTGATCGGCAGCAACAGTCTGACCGTCGAATGCGGAAACCGCTGGCTGGAGCGGGGCCACAGTCTTGCGGCGGTGGTCACGCGGGAGGCAAAGGTGGCGGCTTGGGCAGCCGAACGGTCGCTGCGCATCGTGGCTCCCGGCCCGGGACTGGCCAACCGGCTTGCCGGGACTGACGTGGACTGGGTGCTTTCGGTGGCTAACCTGTCGCTGGTCCCCGACGCGGTGCTGGCGCTGGCGGGGCAGGGCGGGGTGAACTTTCACGATGGTCCGTTGCCAGGGTATGCCGGGCTGAACGCCCCGGTCTGGGCAATCCTGAACGGCGAGCCAACCCACGCGGTGACGTGGCATCTGCTGACTGCAGGGATCGACGACGGTGACGTGCTGGCCTGCCGGGACTTTCCGGTCGAACCCGACGATACGGCCTTTACCCTGAACACCCGTTGCTTTGCGGCAGGGTTGGACAGCTTTGCCGACGTGATGTCCGCGCTTGAGGCCGGGGGCCACCCCCGTCAGCCGCAGCCCGTCGGCCCGCGCCGCATGTGGCGCCGGGCAGATCGGCCCTGGGCGGCAGGGCGGCTGGACTTTGGCAAACCCGCTGCCGAAGTGGCGCGGACGGTCAGGGCGCTGGACCACAGTGGTTATCGAAATCCGATTGCCGTCCCCAAGATCGACGTCAGCGGAACGGTGTTTGCCGTGTCCGGCGCCGAAGCCGTGACCGGGTCTGGCACCGCAGGAGATGTCCTGGGCGCAACTGACGACACGCTGACCGTCGCGTGCGCTGAGGGTGCGGTTCGCTTGACGGGCCTGCGCAGAATGGACGGGGCGATGGTCGATCCATCGACGCTGCAGGTCGGCCGTCTTGAATCGCCTGACGCTGCAGAAGCGGCATGCATTTCGGCGGCGCTGGCACCTGTGGCAGAGGGCGAGGCGCGGCTGCGCGGCCGCTTGCTGACGCCGGATCCCGTAACGTTCGGAACGGTTTCGGATGCCGCAGCAGACTGGCAATCGGTGCCGTTGCCGGACGAGCCGATGGCGCGTCTCGCCCTTGCGGCGCTGCGGGCGCTTGGCCGTGGCCGGGGTGACCTGGCCTATTCTGACGGGAAAGATCCGGCGCCTGGCTATGTCTTGCCTTGGGTGCCCGTTCGGATTGACGCCTCGGGCGCGACCAAAGACGCAGAGGCGCTGGCGGAACAGGCAATTGCTCTGGCGCGCGCTGCGGGCGGAGTGGCGGCCGACCTTGCGTTGCGTGAGCCTGACCTGTCGTCGCTGGTCCCTTCGGCCCTTGCGATAAGCGTTGGGCAAGCGCCGGTTGACGGGTCAGTCGTGACCCTGGCGTTCGGAACGTCGCCGATGATGTGGTACGACGCCGCGCGCCTTTCCACCGGGCAGGCGAACGCTCTTGCGCAGCGGATGGCGCGCATCGCAGCAGAGATGCGGGCAAAGCCGGACGTCGCGCTTGCGGGGATCAGTGCCCTATTCGACAGCGAAAGGCAGCGGTTCTCTGGCGCTTTGGCCACAACCAGCCGGGCCTATGACCACACCTTGACCGTGCCCGCAGCAATTCTGGCCCAAGCCGCCAGGACGCCCGATGCAATTGCGGTGGTGTCAGGTGAAAGCAGAGTCACCTATGCTGGGCTGGTGGAAAGGGCAGCCCGGATCGCCAATTCCCTACGGTCAATGGGAATCAACCGGGGTGCGTTGGTCGGGTTGGCCTGCCACCGGGGCATCGACATGATTGCAGGCGCGCTTGGCGTCCAGCTTGCCGGAGCCGCCTATGTGCCGATGGACCCAAGCTATCCGGCAGATCGTCTGTCCCTCTATGCCGAGGATTCGGGTTGCACCGTCATCGTCACGCAGGCCGGCGTCATGCCGGATTTGCCCAAGGGGCCGATACTGCTGGCGGTGGACACCGACGCGCGGGTGCAGTCGGCCAGCGCGACTGCGCCTGACGCGGGACCTGACGCGAACGATGCGGCCTATGTGATCTACACCTCCGGCTCGACCGGAAGGCCGAAAGGCGTCGTTGTCAGCCACCGCAACGTGATCAACTTCTTTGCCGGAATGGACGATGTCATCGGCACCGATCCCGGCGTCTGGCTGGCAGTCACCTCGATCTCTTTCGACATTTCGGTGCTGGAGCTGTTCTGGACCTTGTCGCGTGGGTTTTCTGTGGTCGTGGCAGGCGATGCTGCGCGGCTGCAACCGTCGGGTGGCGAGCCGCTCAGCGCGCGGAAGATGGAGTTCAGCCTGTTTTACTGGGGCAATGACGACGGGGCCGGACCCGCCAAGTACGAGTTGCTGCTGGAAGGGGCCAAGTTCGCCGATGCAAACGGGTTTTGCGCGGTCTGGACACCAGAGCGGCATTTCCACGCCTTTGGCGGACCATACCCCAACCCCTCGGTTACGGGGGCGGCGGTGGCCGCCGTGACGAAGAATATCGGGGTTCGGGCGGGCAGCTGCGTCGCCCCCCTGCACCACCCAGCTAGGATCGCCGAGGAATGGGCGGTCATCGACAACCTGACCAACGGCAGGGCGGCGCTGGCCATCGCCTCGGGCTGGCAGCCGGACGACTTTGTGCTTCGGCCAGAAAACACCCCCCCCGCAAACAGACAGGCGATGCTGGATGCGATTGGCCTGCTTCGTCGTCTGTGGCGCGGCGAACCGGTGGAATTTCCGCGTCTGGACGGAACGATGCATCCGGTGGTGACCCAACCTCGCCCGGTGTCGAAAGATCTGTCGGTCTGGGTTACGACGGCTGGCAACCCAGAGACGTGGCGCGATGCCGGGCGGCTTGGTGCGAACGTGCTGACCCACCTTTTGGGCCAATCGGTCGCTGAGGTTGGTGAGAAGGTGAAGATCTACCGCGCGGCGCTGGCGGAGGCCGGGCACGACCCGGCTGCGTTCAAAGTGACGCTGATGCTGCACACCTTCATCGCCGAAGATCGGGACGTCGCCCGCGAAATTGCCCGCGAGCCGATGAAAGACTACCTTCGCAGCGCCGCTGCCCTGATCAAGCAGTACGCTTGGGCCTTTCCTGCTTTCAAGAAACCTCAGGGTGTCTCGAACCCGATGCAGATCGACCTTGCCGGACTGGCGGCCGAAGAGATGGAGGCAATTCTCGACTTCGCGTTCCAGCGGTATTTCGAAGACTCCGGCCTGTTCGGGACGGTCGAGGACTGCGTTGCCCGCGTCGAAGAGCTGAAGATGATCGACGTGGATGAAGTGGCCTGCCTGATCGACTATGGTATCCCCTCGGCGCAGGTTCTGGCGGCCCTGACGCCCTTGGCCGAGGTGCTGCGGCGTACGAACAGCGGGACTGCCAAGGACGAGTCGCTGGCCGGACTGATCGTCACGCACGGCGTCACCCATCTTCAGTGCACACCGTCGATGGCGCGGATGCTGATCGAAGACGCTGGCGCGCGGACCGCACTCGCCCGGCTGAAGCAGATCCTTGTCGGTGGCGAAGCATTGCCCGGACGCCTGGCCGCCGATCTTTCGGGATTGATCGCCCGGCCTGTGCTGAACATGTACGGGCCGACCGAAACGACGATCTGGTCCTCGGTCGAGGCGACGACTGGGCAAGAGGGGGTGGTGAATATTGGCACCCCCATCGCGAATACGGCGCTTTACGTGCTGGACGACGCTGGCAATCCGCTGCCGGACGGGACCGAAGGCGAGCTTTGGATTGGTGGCGACGGAGTCGCGCAGGGCTATTTCCAGCGGCCCGACCTGACCGCAGAGCGGTTCCGCCCGGACCCGTTTGCCGCCACGGGACGGATGTACCGCACCGGCGATCTGGTGCGGCGCCGTCCCGATGGCCGTCTCGATTTCCTGGGTCGCGCGGATTTTCAGGTCAAGATACGCGGGCACCGCATCGAACTGGGAGAGATTGAAGCCGCGCTTGAGGCGATCCCCGTGGTTCGGCAGGGCGTGGTCCTGGCGCGGGAAGACACGCCGGGCGACGTGCGCCTGGTCGCCTATGTCACGGCAAATGGCTTGGTGACCGAAGATGGCTTGCGTCAAGGCCTGTCGGCAAGTCTGCCCGATGTGATGGTCCCGGCCCATGTCGTCATTCTGCAAGCCTTCCCGCTTACCCCCAACCGCAAGGTCGACCGCAACGCCTTGCCGTCGCCGGCTGCGCGGTCCACCGCAGCGGGGGGCGTCGCGCTGCCGGTCGAGGACGACGTGGAGCAGGCTATCGCGGCGGTTTGGGCAAGGGTGCTTGGCGTGACCAACATTGGCCGGTCGGACAACTTCTTTGCGCTGGGGGGGCATTCGCTTCTGGCGGTTCAGGCGCATCGGGACCTGAAGGTTGCGCTGAAATCCGACCGCCTGACGATCACCGACATCTTTCGGTTTCCCGTCCTCTCCGCCCTTGCGGCGCATCTTGGGGCGAAAGTAGCCCAGCCGCCCGTGTCCGCCGTTCCTGACTCTGCGCCCGACGCCAGACTGGATGCGATGGCCCGCAGGCGGGCAATGCGCGAGGCGCGCGAAAGGGCCATGGGATGACGCTGCCCTTGCGACTGGCGGCGATCGAAGCGGCTTTGGGGACACTTTTCCCACGGCACGTCGCCGTCGCGTTGCAACGGATTTCGCCTTCGCAGCCCCATCCGCTCTGGCCGGAAGAGCTTGCCGGCATTGCAGGCGCTGTCCCTGCGCGCCGGGCCGAGTTTGCTGCCGGACGAACGGCAGCGCGGCGTTGTCTCGCTGCGCTGGGCCGGGTGCCTGCCGGCCTTGCGATCGGCAAGGATCGCGCTGCCGTCTGGCCGAATGGCGTCTTTGGGTCGATCAGCCATGCGCACGGACTTGCCGTTGCCGCCGCCGGGCTGTCTGCACCGCTTGGCGTTGACCTTGAACTTGATGAGGGGATCGAGCCGGACCTCTGGCCCGTGGTCTGCACCGCTGATGAACTGGCCAAGCTTCCGCGCGACGATCCCGGGCGTTGGGTGCGGCGCGCCTTTGCGGCGAAAGAGGCGGTGTTCAAGGCGCAAGCACCGGAAGAGCGTGTGATGTTCAACTTTGACGCGGTGCAGATCACCTTGGCAGATGAGACGTTCGTGGCCCGGTTCCTTCAGGATCAGGGCCGATTTGCCACGGGCACTGTGATCGACGGACGGTTGGCATTTGCACAAGGTCTGGTGCTCGCGGGGGTCTCCCTATGAGGCTGACGCGTCGCCTGGCACTTGCAGTCGCGCCGCTGGCGGGGCTGGTTGCTGGCGTCGCATGGTGGCGCGGTGCCAGCCGGGCCGACAGCGCTGGGTTGGACGCCCGCCTGGCCACGCCCCTGCCAGCACCACCGGGGCCGATGGCGGTGTTCCATCTGGGTCACAGCCTGGTCAACCGAGACATGCCCGCGATGCTTGCCCAGCTTGCAGGTGATGGCCACCGCTATGACAGCCAGCTCGGCTGGGGAACCACGCTGAAAGCGCATTGGGGTGACGACACGATCACCGGATTCGCCGAAGAAAACGATCATCCCCGCTTTCGCCCGGCGCATGACGCGATCGCAAGCGGCTCCTATGACGCCGTCATCCTGACCGAGATGGTCGAGATTCGCGCCGCGTTGCGCTGGTTTGACAGCCCGGAGTATTTCTTTCGCTGGGCCGACAAAGCGCTGACGGCCCGGCCTGATACTCGGCTGTACCTCTATGAAACCTGGCATGCGCTTGATGACCCCGAGGGCTGGCTTGACCGTCTGGATGCCGACCTTCAACGCTATTGGTTGGACGGGATCGCCAAACCGGCGCTGGCAAGGTTGCACCCTGATGCCAGCCTGCACATTATTCCGGCAGGGCAGGTGCTTGCAGCCTTTGTACGTGCCGTCGAGGCCAAGGGGGGTGTCGGGAACGTGGCGACGAGGACCGATCTCTTTGCCAAGGATGCCGATGGAAAACTGGACCAGATCCATTTGAACGATATGGGCAACTATCTGGTCGCATTGACCCATTTCACCGTCCTGTATCATCAGAGCCCGATTGGACGTCCGCATGAAATGCGTCGGGCCGACGGCAGCCTTGCCGATGCACCGGCACCGGAAACCGCGCTGTTGATGCAGCAAACGGTTCTAACCGTCGTTCAAAGCCTGCCGATCACCGGAGTGTCGCAGTTATCCACAGCGGAATCGCGTCAGGATTGAATCGACCTGAGTCCGACTCTGTTCTTGGGGAACGATCCGTGGTCTTTCGGTCCGAATCGCCTTTTGCCCCGCCGATTTCACCCGTAGTCTCGTTCCAAGCGGCCGCTGCAAATAAGCGCATGTAAGGGGAGATACGCCATGGTTTTGATCCGTTCCTTGGTCGCGATGCTTTTCGTGTTGCCGTGGTTCGTCGGGCACGCCTTGGCGCAAGAGTATCGGTTGAAGACCGGCGACGTCCTCCAGATCGAGGTTCTGGAGGACAGCACCCTGAACCGGACGGCCATCGTGCTGCCGGGCGGGCAGATCTCGCTGCCGTTGATCGGGTCCGTCCGTGCCGGGGGCCGCACGCTTGCCGAGGTGCAGGCGGACGTCGCCACGCAACTGTCGGGAAGCTTCGCCGCTGCGCCGACCGTTTACGTGACGCTCAGCGCACTGGCAGAACGCTTGCCGGCAGGTGAACCCCCAACCATCGACGTTTTCATTGTTGGCGCAGCGAATGCACCCGGCCGTATCGAGATGTCGCCAAGATCGACGTTGCTGCAGGCGATTGCCCAGGCCGGGGGGCTTTCACCGTTTGCCGCGAAGAAACGCATTCAGCTGCGTCGCACGGACAAGCAGGGCAATGAAAAGACCTATCGGCTGAACTTCGAGGCGATCGAAATGGGCGAGGGGGCCGGGGGCGCCATGCAACTGGTCGATGGCGATGTGATCATCGTCCCGCAGCGCAAGCTTTTCGAATAACTGTCGCTGATGCTGTCGCTTGGATCATCGCGCGCCGGTGTGCTGGTTTCAGTCGCCGTAATCGGCGTCAGCCCCGCTGCCGCCGAAGTCGTGCTGACCTTCGGGATCGAGCAGCGTCTTGAGGCGGGGCGGAACATTGATCTATCCGTGCCGGAAGAAGGGCGCAGCGTTGCAAGCGTGACCCGACTGGCGTTCGGGGCGGTGTCACGCACTCCGCTTGACGTGCTAGAGTTCAGCGCAGCAGGCGCATTGCTGGTCGAACATGCTGCGGACGGCACCGAAGTCGGATTTGATCGACCAGAGATGGGACTTCGCTACACCCGGGAAGTGCCGAACGCACTTTTCTCCATCGGTGCCCAGTATCGGCGTGACGATATCGACGCGTTCGACGAAGGTCTTGCCGAAACGGATTTTGGCGTCACCCGTTCCGACACCAGCGCCGACGTGCGTCTGGAAACCGGGCGAACCGCTCCGCTGGGCCTTGCCTTCAACGCGGAGTATCTGAAGACCGAGTATGAAGACACCACCGACCCAGAGCTTGTCGACACCGAATCCGCCAGGATCGGCGCCGAAGCGACCCTGCGGTTTACGGAAGTGCTTGAAGGACGGGTTGGTCTTGCCTTCCAGCGCGAAACGCGGGCCGACACACCCGGCGTCCCGGTCGAGACCGGGGTCGCATCGGTCGGCCTGACCTATCTTCTGGCCAACGGCAGCGCGAATGCGGACCTCAGCCGCAGTTCCGACGACGAGGAGGGCGACCGGACGTCCCTTGTCCTTGGCCGAACCTTTGTCCTGCCTGCGGCAACGGTCACGGTTCAGATCGGAGCGACCGATGGCGAGATCGGCGGGACCGACGTCATTGGCAGTCTGGCCTGGGCACAGGCCTTGCCAAGCGGCTCGCTCGACCTGTTGGTCGAGCGCAGCGTGTCCTTTGACGAAGACGCGATAGAATCCGTCACCGAAACGCGCGCGTCGATCGCGTGGGGGCATGATATCAACGCCCTGTCGTCGCTCGGCCTCTCCCTGTCGCATGAGATTGCCGATGCCCCTTCGGAACGCTCTACCCTGTCCCAGTTTGCGGCCACATACCGCTATGCCTTGACCGAGGATTGGGGGCTGGACAGTGGTGTCCGCTACCGGGTCCGTCAAGACGCCGAGGGGCGGTCAGAGTCTCCGGACGTCTTTATCGCGCTGTCGCGCAGCTTTGAATTTCGCCCCTGAGCCGTCAGTGGCGGCGTCCCAATGTGCGGATCGCATGGGCGACAAGGTCGCGCAGGAAATGCGGCGGGTCTGGCCTGACCTGCGGCTGGACGACGCGCCGGGCGCGCAGGATCAGCCCGCCAGCGACATGCGCAATCGTGGCAAGAACCGCGTACCCCGTGCCTCCGACCTTGCTGAAATATAACCAGCGGCTGTCGAACCAGTAGCCCGGCACACGCCGCCACTCCTTCATTCCGGTTGAAACCGATCCGATGTGCTCGATCCGGCTGTCACGGACGAAATGGGTCGACCACCCGGCCTCGGCAGCCCGGCGGCACAGATCGGTTTCCTCGAAATACAGAAAGAAATTCTCGTCGAACAGTCCGACCCTCTGCAGAACAGGGTCGCGCACCATCAGGCTAGCGCCCGCAAGCCAATCCACCGGGCCACTTTCGGTCGGTACACCCAGCGGAACCGTTCGGTGTGACAGCAGCCGCGAAATGGGACCGCTGCGCGCCGCACCTTCGAACTCGGATGCGGCGGACGGGAACCTAAAGCAGGTGATGTGTGGCTCCCCGTCCGGCCCGTGAATGAAGCTGCCAGCAAAACCGACGGTCGGATGCGTCCCAAGATACTCCAGCAGCTTCAGGATCGCGTCCCCTGCGGGGAAGGCATCCGAGTTCAGGAAATAGACAAAGTCGGGCCGCGACCCGTCGCGCAGGCCCAGACGGACGCCGACGTTGTTTCCCGCGCCGAACCCGCCGTTGTGGCCAGACTGAACGACCCGGATACGCGGATGTCCTGCCAGCGCGGCCGTCAAAGTCTCGAACGACCCGTCGCCAGAGTCGTTATCGACCACGGTGATCTCCCCCGCGATGCCGGACATCGCCAGTTCGGCGGCAGCGACAGCGCGCAGGGTCATTTCGGCGGTCCGCCAGTTCAGGATGACAGTCAGGACGGTCGGGGACGTCAAGGCTTCCGTCATGATCTGGTCACTCCGTTCCGCAACCTCGCAACCAGGGCGGAATACGTCAGCCCCGGCAGGATCACGAGGCAGTCAAGATATCGGCGCGCCAGACGGCGGGGGTTTGTCAGCAGTCGCCACAGCCATTCCATCGCGATCTTGCGAACCCAGACCGGGGCACGTGTCTGGTGTCCGGCAATAAAGTCAAGACCGGCACCGATGGAGACAAAGCCAAGATGCGGATGGCGGAGCAAGCCGCGGGCAGCCAGAATTTCCTGCTTCGGCGCACCAAGCGCCAGGAAACAGATTCGTGCACCCGAAGCTGCAAGACTATCGAGCATGGCGTCCGCAGCTGCGGAATGCGGGTCAAAACCAAACTCCGGAGAAAGGCAAGCTGTCACCTGCAGTCCGGAATGATGGGTTGCCAGACGCACAGCTGCACGCAGAAGCACCTGCTCGGTCGATCCCAGAAAGGCGACTGACGCCTTCTTGCTGACGGCAAGGCTGGCGAGTGGTTCGATCAACTCGGACCCTGGAACCAGGCGCACGTCGCTGTACCCGGCTAGTCGCGAGAGCCAGACAATGGGATTGCCGTCGGCGACAACATGCGTGTGCGCGCGGTAAGCCTGCCTGAATTCGGCGTGATTGCGCAGCTTGACGATGTGATCAAGGTTCAACGTCGCAATCGCAAATCCTTTGCCCGCATCAAGGTGATCAGCGATCTGCGCCAAGAGCGCCGCTCTTGTCGGAACATTCACCAGCCGAAGTGCACCAAAATCTGTCATCTAAGGTTTCGGACCGCCTGCTTCATAACCTGCTTGACCACAAGTCAGGTCTGCAAATCACGGGTGATTGTCCATTCGTCGTCAAGAGGATAGTATTGGAAAAACCTCAAATGCCGGAATCTCTTTGGGCATCAGGCGGGAGCCGTCAGCTTTGCGACTTTTCTCTGCCAATCTTCGGCAAGCACGTCCAGCATGATCTCGATAGTCGTGCCGACCTTTCGCCGCGAAGAATTGCTGGGCCCGCTTTTCCGCGCTGTTGCATCACAGATCAAGACTATCGCGGTGCCGGTCGAACTTGTGTTGGTTGACAATTCGCCGGACGGGTCAGCCCGGTCAGTTCTGGCGTCCGCGCCCGATTTCGTTCGTTATGTCCATGAACCTCAGACCGGCGTTGCGCGAGCCCGCAATCGCGGCATAGCCGAGGCCCGTGGTGCGCATATCATTTTTCTCGATGACGATGAAATGCCGGATCCCGGTTGGCTTGCCGCTTTCGCAGGCGCTGTGGCACGCGGCGATCCGGCGGCGTTCGGATCCATTGAGCCGGAGTTTCAGGAACAACCTGCCGAACATTTGCGCGGCCCGCTTGACCGTGTCTTCAGTCGGCGGTTTCCGGCAGCTTCGGGCCAGGACATCGGGCATCTTCGCGCCTATCTGGGGTCGGGCAACTCGATGTTTCGTCGCGAGGTGCTGATGCTGGAAAGCCCGGTCTTCGATCCGGCCTTCGATGCCGGGGGCGAAGACGTATGGCTGCTTCGCAAGCTGGTCGAGTGTCACGGGATTGCGCTGATGTGGTGTCCGGACGCGCGAGTACGCGAAATTGTCCCGGATCGGCGTGCGACGCTGGCGTTCTTGCAGCAGCGACGCTTCAGTGACGGGCAACTTCGGTGCGTCGTCGACAACAGCGCGGGCGGACTGCGCGGGGCATACCGCGTAGCCGTCTGGATGGCCGTGGGGGCGGCGCAGGTCGTCCTTCACGGCGGACTGGCGCTAGCCACTCGGCCGTTCTCGCGCAGGCGGTCGACGCAGTTAGGATTGACCGCTGTCGGCGGGCTGGGAAAGCTTCTCTGGTGGAAGCGAAAGTTGAAAGGGTAAGGGCGTATGGACCGAAGGCCCGACATCGAACCGATCGCATATCTGACGGGTGACTATCCGAAGATTTCGCACACGTTCATCCTGCGCGAGGTCGAAAGTCTTCGTGCCCACGGACTGAAGGTTGTCACCTGTTCCATCCGCAAGCCTCCGGCGGGCGAATTCATGGGCGAGGAAGAGCTTAACGCCAGAGCACAGACGTTCTATGTGATCGCGGCCGCGAGCAACCCGGTCAGAGTACTTGCTGCGCACGCGGGCTTTCTGCTGCGCGCCCCAGGGCGCTGGTTTTCAAGCCTCGCGTTGGCTCTGCGCTCGCGTCATCCAGGTCTCAAGGCCCTTCTGTGGCAAATCTTCTACTTTGTGGAAGCCGGAGTCCTGGCGCAGCATCTGCGTGCCCAGGGTGTCGGGCACTTGCACAATCATTTCGGCAACTCAAGTTGCACGGTCGCGATGCTTGCATCAACGCTATCGGGCATTCCATTCAGTTTCACCGAACATGGCCCGGCGATCTTTTTCGAGGCGGAGCGGTGGGCCTTGGACAAAAAGATTGCCCGAGCCCGGTTTGTCGTTGCGATAAGCCATTTCTGCCGCTCGCAACTGATGCTGTTCTCGGACCCAGGGGACTGGCAAAAGATCACCATCGTCCATTGTGGTGTGCAGGCTGAAGCCTACGGTCGCAAAGTCCGGGGGGCTTTCGGCAAGCGGGTCATATTTGTTGGCCGCCTTGACCCCGTCAAAGGAGCATCGCTTTTGATCGAGGCAATGGCACGGGTGGTTCCGGACCATCCAGATGCACGCCTGACACTTGTCGGCGACGGACCGGCGCGCGTCCTTGCAGAGAAGAAGGTGGCCCAACTGGGTCTGGAACATGTGGTCACCTTTGCAGGCTTTCAGTCCCAAGGTGCGGTGGCCGCGCTGCTTGACGAGTCAGACATGCTTGTTCTGCCGTCTTTTGCCGAAGGTGTGCCGGTGGTTTTGATGGAAGCGATGGCCAGCCGCATCCCAGTGATCGCAACGCGTGTTGCGGGCGTGCCCGAATTGGTGGCAGACGGCGTAGTGGGCTACACCATTCCGCCTGGCGACGTCGCGACGCTGGCCGAGCGGATCGGGCGGCTGATGAAATCGCCAGAGCTCGCGGCGATGATGGGTCAGGCTGGCCGCCAGCTTGTGAAAAGCGATTTCAACATTGAAAAAGAAGGCGCATGGCTTGCCGAGATCTTTCGGAATGGCGGTGCGAGTGGAAGGCTTAGGCCAACCGACCAGGGCAATGAAGCAAGCCCATGAATCGCCAAGATTGCGCGCCGCCCGGGCTTCCGCGGCATTCTTCCTTAAGGAAAAACTTGTCCGCCAGGTCAGAGCGCAGCGTCCACAAAGAAACGATGAACAGGCGGTCAACGCGCCCGCTGCATGACGCTGGAAACCTTCGCGCCAATGGGCAAAATGTCCATGATCGGCTTGCCTGCACTGGCATCTTCAAAAAGGAGCCCCACGCCTGACATCACGGTGACGATCGGCAGCTACACCACTTCTACGGGCAGGACCGTACTTGCGTGCCTTATCCAACATAGGAAAGCCTGGGATCATGAGACCAAGTACCGTCGCTGCCGTTGTTATCGCTCGAAATGAAGGCAGCCGTTTGCAGGCGTGTCTGACCTCGCTTCAAGGGCAGGTCGATCGGATCGTTTATGTCGATTCAGGGTCAACCGATAACAGCGTAAGTTTTGCCCGGGGCATCGGTGCGCAGGTGGTCGAGCTTGATACAAGCATTCCCTTTACCGCCGCGCGGGCGCGCAACGCGGGGTTCTACGCGCTGCAAGACGCGGGGACGCCGGACTATGTCCAGTTTGTCGATGGCGATTGCCGGGTAGAGCCGGGATGGATTGCTGCGGCGCTGGCAACCCTGGATCAGCAGCCCGGAATCGGGATCGTCACCGGCTGGCGACGCGAGATCGCGCCAGAGCGGTCCGTCTACAACGCGCTGGCCGAGGTGGAATGGCACCGTCCGGCTGGCGAAATCAGCACCTGCGGCGGTGATATGATGGTGCGCAGCGCAGCCTTTGACGCAGTCAGAGGTTTTGATCCCAGCGTCATTGCAGCCGAAGACGACGACTTTTGTCTGCGGGTTCGGGCCACGGGCCTTCGGATTTGCAGGTTGCCCCAAACCATGACGCACCACGACTCTGACATCACCCGGTTTTCCCAATGGTGGCGACGCACGGTTCGAACCGGTCATGGCTTTGCCCAGGTGGGACGTCTGCAACCCGGCCACTTCGTCGCGGAACGGCGGCGGGTGTGGTTTTACGGTTTGGTCATACCGCTGCTGGCCTTGGCGGGTCTGCTTGCGGGGCTCGTGACCGGGCAATGGCTGGTGTTGGCCTTGGCAATCGGAGCTTGGGGGTTCAACTGGTTCCGCACCTGGCTCGGACTGATGCACAACGGGCAGCCTGCGGTCCAGGCGGCGCATCATTCGGTTTTCTTGACGCTATCAAAGGTTCCCAACCTGCTGGGAATGTTGACGTTCCACTTCAGGCGCCTTTCAGGCGCAGACATGCGAATCATCGAGTACAAAGGGGCCAGAGTGCATAGCCACGCCGATTTACGGGTGGGACTGATCGGTGCGGGGTACATCGCCAGCAAGCATGCCGACGCTCTGCGGGCCACGCCGGGCGTACATGTGGTTGCCGTCTGCGATCCGTCTGAAAGTGCTGCGTCCGCGCTCGCGGCGCGGTTTGGAGCACAGTGCTATGGGTCAGTCGCAGACTTGCTAAAAGCGCAGGTCTGTGACGCGGTGCACATCCTGACGCCCCCCCCCCTGCATCACGAGATCGCCATGCAATGTCTTGCGGCCGGTCTGCATGTGTTCATCGAAAAACCTATCGCGACGTCGGCCGTGCAGGCGGTCGACTTGGTAGCCGCGGCTGAAAAGGCCGGGCGTCGGATCGGGATCTGCCACAACTTTCTTGGGATTCCTGGCTATGTGCGCCTGAAGTCGTTGCGAGACTCGGGGCGGTTGGGCCGGATCTCAAGTGCCGAGATCAACTGGTGCTACCCGCTTTCTCTGCTGCGCTCGGGTCCTTTCGGGCTGTGGATGCTGCGTGAACCCGGCAATCTCTTGCTGGAGCTTGGGCCGCATCTTTATGCCTTCGCGGTCGACTTGTTCGGGCCGCTTGAAATTCTCGGCCTCAGTCTGTCAAAGCCGATCGATTTGCCGGGCGGCGGCAGTCGTCACCAGGGCTGGCATATCCTGGCGCGGGCAGGTGGCGTGGATATCACCATAGTCCTGTCGCTGGTCGAAACCATGGAGCAGCGCAGTATCACCCTGCGAGGGTCATCGGCGTTGGCGCAACTGGACTTTGGCAATGACTGTCTGGTCGTCGAGAGAAACAACACCGCCGATTTGACGGCCAACCCTTTGGTGCGGTCGTTGTCGCTTGCCGCACAACATCTGCGAGAGGGCTTGGTGAATGTGCACCGTCAGACTGCCTCGCTCGGGCGCAAGTCGCCGTATGCCCTTGGCTTTCAGGGCGCAGTTCGCGGCTTTTATGACGGGATATCGACTGGTCGGCAGCTGGATCCGCGCTTTGGCGGCGAAGCGGCTCTGCTTGTGATGCAGGCCATCGAGGCCACGCTGGCAAAGATGCCCGCCGCAGCCGCACCACCGGTTCTGATTGGCAGGCCCGCGCCGAAGGTCATGGTGATCGGCGGAACAGGCTTCATCGGGCGCAACCTTACCCGGACGCTGGTGGCGCGCGGCCACGATGTCCGGGTGCTAAGCCGAAGCCGCAGCGGCCCCTTCGATGACATTGCCGATCACGTCGAGACCGTGCCAGTGGCCCTGACCGACCACGAAGGCCTGCGCGCGGCGATGGCAGGAATCGATACGGTCTACAATCTGGCCAAGTCCACCGACAAATCCTGGGCCGCCGCGCTGGAAAATGACGTTGGCACCACCGTGCGCGTGGCCGAGGCCGCAGAAGCCGCCAAGGTCCGTCGGCTGGTCTATACGGGAACGATCGCGTCCTATGACATGTCCGACCCTGCACAGGTGATCACCGAGGCGACAGAGTTTGGCGATCTTGCGCAGCGAAACATCTATGCCCGGTCCAAGGCCGAATGCGAGGCCCGACTGCTGGCCATGCACCGCGACCGGGGGCTGCCTTTGGTCATTGCCCGGCCCGGCATCGTGCTTGGCAATGGCGGGCCTTTGCAGCATTGGGGGATCGGGCGCTGGCACGGTGCGGGGGCGGTCCGGCTTTGGGGCAATGGTCACAACGTGCTGCCTTTCGTTCTGGTCGATGACGTGTCGGACGGGCTCATCCGGATGCTGCATGCCGAGAATGTGTCGGGCCAATCGTTCAACCTGATTGGCGACCCGATGCTGACGGCTCGGGATTACTTCGACGCAATCCATGCTTTGCTTGGCGCTAAGATGACGGTCACCAGTGGGTCCTTGAACACCCTGTGGCTGGCGGATGGGGCAAAGTTCCTGCTGAAACGGCATGCTATGGGCCAGACCGACGCCCTCCGGTCGTCGCGCAAGGACTGGCTTTCGCGTGCGCATCTTGCGCGTTTTGACAATAGCCGACCGAAAGCTGCATTGGGCTGGGTCCCGGAAGCGGACAAGGGCCGGTTTCTGGACGCCGCTGTGACCCACGCGAACTTGCTCGGCTTTTAGGGCAAACCAGCCTTGGGGGTTTGCCTGCCCGGCCTGCCCGGCACTGGCCAGCCGTGTTGAAAAGCTTTGCAGTTCTTCAAGGCACTTGTACTTTTAATTCGTAAGCGCTATGGCTTGGCCCTACGCTGCGAGGGTTGACGTTTGCTTGTAGCGCCATGGCATGAGGTCTTCGATGCCGCTTTGCGGGTGGCCGTCGAGGATCGCACGGAGCGTGGCATCGATGTAGTCGACCGGGTTGACCGCGGACAACTTGCAGGTGGCGACGAGCGAGGCGAGCATTGCCCAGTTCTCGGCACCGATTTCGTTCCCGGCGAAGAGGGCATTCTTTCTTGTGAGGGCGATCGGCCTGATCTGGTTTTCGACCGGGTTGGTGTCGAGCTCGAGCGTGCCGTCTTCCAGGAAGTGGATCAGGCCGGGCCAGTGTGCGAGGGTGTATCGGATGTCCTCGGCCAGCTGGGATTTCTGCGGGATGCGGGACAGCTGAGCCTCGAGCCAGGGTTTGAGCGCGGTGATGATCGGGACCGAATGTTCGTGTCTGGTGGCCAGGCGCACGGATGCTTCCTTTCCTCGCACGGTCTGGTCGACCTGATACAGCAGCGCGATCTGGCGCAGCATTTCCTCGGCGATGGGGGAGCCCTCGTTCTCGAAGCGCTTGACGAAGCGACGGCGGACATGGGTCCAGCAGTAGACCAACTGCCATGGGCCGTTGTCGCGTGAGATTTCCGTCAGCGCGTTGTAGGACTGGTAGGCGTCGCATTGCAGGAACCGGCCGCGGTATCCGCTGAGGAGCTTCAACGGATGTTCCTTGCCCCGGCCGGGGGCGTAATGGAACAGCACGATGGGCGGGCCTGCACCGCCATGGCCGCGGTCGTCGGCGACGACGGCCCAGAAGAAGCCGCTCTTGGTGGCCTTTCGGCCCGGGTCCAGCACCGGTGCCCGGGTTTCATCGACAAAGATGCGGTCCGCGCGGCGCAGATGGTCCTTCATGTGGTTGATGACCGGCATCAGGTGGAAGCAGGCGCGTCCGACCCAGTTGCCAAGCGTGCCGCGATCCAGATCGATCCCCTGCCGTTTGAAGATTTCGACCTGGCGGTAGAATGGCAGATGATCGCCGAACTTCGACACGATGATCGAGGCGATGAACAGTTCCGTGGGCAACCCGCCAGGCACGACATGCTCGGGGGCATGCGCCTGCGCTACGGCCTGCGAGCAGCGGCGGCAGGCGTATCTGGGGCGCCGCGTGACCAGCACCCGGAACTGGGCCGGGATCACGTCGAGCCGTCGGGATACGTCCTCGCCGATCTTCGCCATCTCCCCACAGCCGCAAGGACACAGGAGGCTCGCGGGCTCGATCACACGTTCAATCCGGGGCAGGTGCGGCGGGAGATGACCGAGGTTGCGTGCCGGCTTGCGAGGCGGTTCCCCTCGGGCCCGTTGCAGCGCAGCCTCGGCCTTCTCCTGCGCGGCCTCAAGCACACCCTGCGCCAGTTCGGCATCTTCCAGGGCCAGGTTGAACTGGTCGGGCGACAGCTTCTCGGAGCGCTTGCCGAACTTCTCGCGCTGCGACGTGCGCAGGATATCTTCCAGCCGACGATTGGCCTCCTGCACCTCGGCGAGCGCCGCCTCGACCTCGGTCAGGCGGGCTTTCAGCAGGGCGTTTTCGCGGGCAAGAGCGGTGGCATCCATGATCCAAAGTGAATCATGAGGCAGCCCCTCTGGCCAGTAAAAACATGGAATTGCAGCATCTTGCGATGATCATCCTGCCGCCATAGGACGCCGAACGCGTTCGGGTCGGACCAGCCGCCAGTCCAGCCCTTCGAACAGCGCCGCAAGCTGCGCCGACGACACCCGCATCACACCGTCTTGCACCTGTGGCCAGACGAACTTGCCCCCTTCCAGCCGCTTGTGAACGAGCACCATCCCGGTCTGGTCCCAGACCAGCAGCTTGATCCGGTCCGCGCGTTTCGATCGGAATACGAAGACCGCCCCGCAGAACGGGTCGAGGCCGAACATCTCCTGAACCGCCAGCGCCAGCCCGTCGATCCCCTTGCGGAAGTCCACCGGCCGCATCGCCACGAAGACCTTCACCGGCCCACCCTGGCCAAGCATCACGATGCCGCTGCCCGCGCCGCCCTGATCGCTCGCGTCAGCCGGCCTTCGTCGGCACCCGCACCGGCGCGGATCACGACATCGGCCACCACGATTTCAATATCAGAACCCGCCGCGGACGGGGCCTGTTCGGGTTCCGCGACAACCAGCTCGGCAAACATCGGCAACGCCGCCACGCTCTCGGGCAGCACCAGGCTGCCTTTGCGCATCTGCTTGCGCCAATCATAAATCTGCCAACGCGTCGTGCCGTGCTTGCGCGCAACATCGGCCACCGCCACCCCGGGCATCATGCTTTCCGCCGCGATCCGAGCCCGCTCCGCCTTCGTGCGCCGACGCCGTCCGCTTGGACCCTCGATCACTTCCAGACGGGAAACCCTGAGGTGCCCCTAGATTTGTAGACGCTTTGCCCCCTAACTTTGAGGCAAGGAGGCCGAGATGGGGACGAGCAACTACAGCGACGAATTCAAGCGGGATGCGGTGCAGCAGATCACGTTGCGTGGGTATCCGGTTCGGGAG
>JAKQLM010000468.1 GCA_029567145.1 Pseudomonadota bacterium | reverse complement strand
ATGCTTTCGCCGAGGAGGTTGTCTTCGATGGCCCGCAAAACCTCGCGGACCTTGCTTTGGACAAGGGTGCCAGCGGTGCCCAGCAGGAAATCCACTGAGATTTGCGTCAGCCCGAATTCGGTGAAGTAGTTGTAGAGGGTCGTCCCGGCCCCGTCCTTCACGATCCCGCGCAGCGCGTTCATCTCCATATACTCGCGGGTCTGGGCATGCTTGCGGCGCATCAGCTGCAGCTTGCGGTTCATCACCTCGACCAGCGGGTCGGCGGCATCGAAGGCGCCCAGCGCGGGCTGGCCCTGAATGTCGCCGGGCAGGATGACATCATCATGCGGGATCCACGGCAGGGCGAAGCTGCGCATCGACCGCCCCTCGCGGGTGCCAACCGTGGCGGGCCCGCCCAGCGGAACCGAGGGCAGCAGGTTTAGCACGCCTTCATATTGCTCGATGATCACCGACCGTTGGGTGACGCCTTCAAAGCGGAACAGGCCGATCTGGCCGAGGCTGGTGTAACGATTGGGCAGGATGTTGATGGCCTGCGTCATCTCGGCCAGCGAGTAACCGCCAGCGTCAAAGGGATTGCGAACGATGGTCATGGGGTGCTCCGGGGATTTGGGGAAAGGGATGCCGACGTCGCGCGTCAGACGCCGTCGCGGGCGATGATGCCGACGGCGGCCAACTGGCCGATCTTGGCGGTGATCTTGGCCGCGTCGTTGACGGTGCCCTCGTAGGCGAGGCCCGCACGCGAGACGATCGAGGGGCCACGGGCGACGACGATGCCGACCGCATCCGCCAGCGTGGCGTTCACCGGATAAAGCAGGACCGCGACGGCGACCTGCGCGCCATCGGCACCGGTCGCGGCCGACAGGCTGTATTTTCCGCTGGCGGTGATCCGACCGAGGACGGCACCAGAAGGATAGTTGGTGCCGATCAGCAGCGTGATCACCTCGCGGGTGTAGTTCGGGTTGACCTCATATTTGAGGACATCGCCCATGCTGGGCTGTTCCGTCAGGACGGGCATTGGTCAGTCTCCATGGTTTTGGGGATGGGGAAGGTAGGGGAAGCGTGCGCTGGATCAGCGTTTCGCTTCGGTCGCTGCC
>JAKQLM010000466.1 GCA_029567145.1 Pseudomonadota bacterium | reverse complement strand
GGCCCTGCCAGCCGGTGCGGGATTCGATCAGGTGGTAGCCGTCGTCGAACAGGCGGGGGTCGCCCCGGAACTTGTTGATCAGGAAGCCCTTGATCATCGCGGCATCTGCGGGGTCAAGCACGGCCTGCGTGCCGACGAGTTGGGCGATCACCCCGCCCCGGTCGATATCTCCGGTCAGGATCACCGGGGTGTTCGAGGCGATGGCAAAGCCCATGTTGGCGATGTCGCCGGCCCGCAGATTCACTTCGGCGGGGCTGCCTGCGCCTTCGACGATCACAATGTCGGACTGGGATTGCAGGCGGTGGAAGCTGTCCAGCACCGGGGCCATCAGCGATGGTTTCAGCGCGGCATAGTCGCGGGCTTTCACCGTGGTCAGGCGCTTGCCTTGCACGATGACCTGGGCTCCGGTCTCGGATTCGGGTTTCAGAAGGACGGGGTTCATGTCGACATGGGGCTGGACGCCACAAGCGCGGGCCTGCAGGGCCTGGGCACGGCCGATTTCTCCGCCCAGCGCCACGGCGGCGTTGTTCGACATGTTCTGCGGTTTGAACGGGCGGACGGTCATTCCCTGGCGGGTGAACAACCGGCACAGCCCCGCGACCAAGAGCGACTTGCCCACGTTGGAGCCTGCGCCCTGGATCATGATCCGTGCTGAAGTCTTGTCGGTCATGCCTGCCCCCCGCGTCGGCATAGCGGGCCAAGCGGGCGGCGTCGATAGGGGCTGCGACCGGCAGCGTGTCTTGAACGACAAGCGGGTGTCGGTTGCGGGTCAGACGCCGGGGCGGGGCCTGCCAAGACTTGGGCACAACGAAGGAGGCCCGCCGATGCCCCGCCTGACAGTTCCCGAAGCCCGCGCCTTGATCCATGATGCCCTGACCGGCGCGGGACTGTTGCCTGCCCATGCCGGCTATTTCACCGAAGCTATCCTAGATACCGAGCTTTCGGGGCTGGAGGGGCATGGGTTCTATTGGTTGCAGTATTATTGCGAGCATCTGCTGTCGGGGAAGGTCGACGGCAAG
>JAKQLM010000451.1 GCA_029567145.1 Pseudomonadota bacterium | reverse complement strand
GAGGAACCGGGCATCGCCTGACCTAGACCGGAAGGGGCGAAAGATACCCCTCGAACGTCACGTTGTCGGCAACGCGACGCGCTGCCGCCTCGGCTTCAGGGGAACGGATCGTCCAGCACAGGATCGCGGCACCTGCCGCTTTCAGTTCGGCCACCCGGTCGCGGCCAAGATCCGCCGCCTCGTGGCTGATGAAGCTGGAGCCGGTTGCGTCATAGTCGGAAATGGCGCGGAAATGGCGGCAGTCGGCTTCGGGCAAAGGTGCCCAGTCGTCAGGATCATAGGCGGAGGTGGTGATCCCCCGCGCAATCCCCGGTGCCAGCCGCGCCATATGGCGTATGGCATCGGGATTGAACGACATCACAGCCACCGGCCCCTGATACCCTGCAAGGGCCGCCGCCGTCGCCGCCTCCAGCCGCCCGTCGGTCGGACCCATGACCAGCGACTGATCCTTGATCTCGATCAGCAGGGGCACGCGGCCCGCGATCATCGCCAGCACCTCTGGCAAGGTCGGGATCGTGTCGGTCGAGTCCTTCAGCACGATCCGCGCCAGGTCTGCCGCTGACCGCGCGTTCACCGGGCCGGTTTCATCGGTCAACCGGTCCAGCACCTCGTCATGGAAGACCATCGCCTGAGCATCTGCGGACAGCTGAAGGTCAATCTCGATACCATATCCAGCCGCCACGGCGGCCCGGATGGCAGAGGGCGAATTCTCGATCACGCCCTTCGCCCGGTCATGCAGCGCCCGATGGGTGATCGGCAGGCGCAGGAAATCTTGCGGCAGGGGAACGCGGGTCATTTCAGCCCGAAAATCGCCTCGATTTCCACCGCAACCCCCAGCGGCAGCGATACTGCCGAAACCGCAGACCGCGCGTGCCGTCCGGCATCGCCCAAAGCCGCCACCAGAAAATCCGATGCCCCGTTGATCACCTTGGGCTGGTCGATGAAATCTGGGGTCGAGTTCACGAAGCCCACCAGTTTCACCACTCGCGAGAACCGGTCGAAATCACCACCGCAGGCCTTTTTCAACTGCGCCAACAGCGAGATCGCGCAGCGCTTTGCCGCCGCCGCGCCCTGTTCGACCGCCATATCCTCACCCAGACGGCCCTTGATCAAGCCGTGTTCGTCCTGGCTGATCTGGCCCGAGACATAGACGTGTTTGCCGGTCACAACGAAAGGCACATAGTTCGCCGCCGGGGCCGGGGCATCGGGAAGGGTGACGCCAAGTTCGGCAAGGCGGGTTTCGATCGGGTGCATGGCTGGATCCTTTGAAGTTTTGCCGCCAATTAACGCCTGCACCAAGGGCGAAGCAAGAGGCGCAGACCGGACCTCCGCCCGATGGTCAACCTTCGCGCATGGCGTGACCAAAGAAGATGGTGAAGGGTTCAAGAAGATAGGCCATCGGGCTTCGGGTGC
>JAKQLM010000440.1 GCA_029567145.1 Pseudomonadota bacterium | reverse complement strand
GCTGCCGGGTGGACATGCCCACTTCTTCGGCCAGATCGGCGGGCGACATCGGGTCTTCGATGTTGCCCTCCATCATCTGAATGACCTGGGACAGCTTGGGGTGACGGACGCCGATCCGCGTCGGGATCGAAAGGCGCTGGGTGTCCTGATCGGTGCGGATGGTGGAATAGATCAGCTGGTCGGCCACGGTATTGGCCAGATCCTCGCCATGATCCCCGGCGATGATCCGCAGCATCAGGTCGATGGAGGAGATGCCGCCCGCCGTGGTCCAGCGGTTGCCGTCCATGACGTAGACCGATTTGGTCAGCTTCACATCCTCGAACTCTTCGGCAAAACCGTCCTGGTTTTCCCAGTGGATCGTTGCCTTCTTTGCGTCCAGCAGCCCCGCCTTGGCCAGCGTGTAAGACGCGGTGCAAAGGCCGCCGATGGTGATCCCGCGCCGCGCCTCGCGCCGAAGCCAGCTGATCACGCCTTTGGTTGACGTGCGCTGGATGTCGATGCCGCCGCAGACCAGGACGGTGTCTTCGCGGTCCACTTCGTCCAGGCCCATGTCCAGCCGGAAGGTGGCCCCGTTCGAGCAGGTCTTTTCCGTGCCTTCGCCGCACAGCCGCCAGGTGTAGATGTCTTCGCCCGCAACATGATTGGCCAGCCGCAGCGGTTCGATGGCCCCGGCAAAGTTGATCATCGTGAACTTGTCCAGCAGCAGAAAGACAAACCGGCGTGGGCCGGTCGCCTTGGCGGTCTGGGTGGCTTTGCGCGGAGAGAGAGTCATGTCTGCGACCTATTCGTGTCGTTTGCAGGCTACCGAACCTGAAATTTCTGCCCGCCGCAAGGGCCGAAACCGTCGGTTTTCGCCGGAATGGCTGCCAATCGCCCTTTGCAAGGCGGAAACTGGGGCGTATACCGCAGCCCGATCCTCAAAAGACCGGAGCAGGGTGATGACCAAGGGATGGACCAAGTCGGCATGGCGCGCGAAACCGCGGATCCAGATGCCGGATTATCCCGATCAGGGCGC
>JAKQLM010000426.1 GCA_029567145.1 Pseudomonadota bacterium | reverse complement strand
TCCCGCCACGGTCGAGACCGTCAGTGCGCTGCGCCCCGGCTTCACCGAGATCATCTTGCGCGAAAAGGCCAGCGGCCACCGTATCGCCTGCACGGCGACGGATGACGGCTCCATCGAGGACTGGGTCGAGCTGAACTGAAGCTTCGTTCCCGTAAGAACGGACTGGCAAGGGGCGGTGCCGGAAGGGGCCGCCCCCTGTGCCTGTTCAGGGCTGGCAATCCTCGGTGGTCAGCCGGATCAGCCAATGCCTGAACGCGGGGTTGTCCTCATAGGGGCCGGGGCCCTCGTAGCGGACCGGTGGCAGGCCGAGCCGCGCCATGTCGGCGATGGAAAACCCCCAGCCGCGCTGATCGCCGCTGAGACGGTCGTCGAACCGGTCGCCAACGCCGCAATTGGCGAAGGTGTCGTTTGGCAGGCCGATCCGTTCGTAAAGTGCGGCCTCCTCGACAATCAGGGCCTCCAGCGTGGGCACCGCCTCATCCAGCCAGGTCTCGATGTCGGTGCCCGTCTCTGCGGCCCCTGCCGCGACCGTGGCCCGCATGTGCTCGCGCAGAGTCAGGCCCTTCTGATCGGCCACGATCTGGAACCCGCGGTCGTTGCCGTGCCAGCCGAGAAAGGCGTTCTCGCGGATGGTGATGCTGGCGGCAGCTGGCGCGATGAAGTTCGCGCAGGAGGAAAAGCAGCCGACCTCGATGGTCAGGTCGGGCTTCAGGTCGGCGATGATCGAGCCGATGAAGATCCCGGGCTTGGTGTCGCCACCGCCCGAGTTGACGATCATCTTTGTGACCTGTCCGCGCGGCAGATCGCGCACCGCTTCGCTGAGCGCGGTGAGACCCGCCGCGTTGATCCCGCCGATATAGGTCAGCGTGTCTCCTTCGATCTTCACGATGGGGTTCGGGTCGGTCGAGGGTTTGTCAGGGGTCCCGTCGGCAAAGGCGGGACCCGTGACCAGCAGGGCTGCAAGGGCAAGGGCGCGCATCAGGCATAGTCCTTTTCATAGTCACGACCGGCATGACGAAGGAAGAAAAGGCCAAGCAGGAGCAGGGGCAGGCTCATCACGACGCTGCCATAGTCGCCCAGGGCGGTGGGGGCCGCGGGTGTGACGGCTGCGGCCGTGCCCCCGGCCGCCACAAGGAAAGTGCCCGCATCCCACAGGCCATGCAGCAGGATCCCGGTCCAGAGCGACCCGGTGCGCAGCCGCACGGCGGCCAGGAACACCCCCAAAAGGAAGGCGGCAACGGCTTGCAGCACCGCCCCGCGCAGGTCGCCGGTCAGGAAGACGTTCAGCACATGCATCGCCCCGAACAAGACCGACGAGCCCAGGATCGCCACCCAGATACCGTAGCTGCGGAACAGCCCGCGCAGCCAGACGCCGCGAAACATCACCTCTTCGGACCAGCCGACCATCATTGTATTGGCGATGATGAACAGGGTGACGCTGGCGGGGGGAAGCCCGGCATTCAGGGCGCTGACCGCGAAAAGGGCAAGAAACAGAAGCCAGGGCCAGATGACCCGCAGCGTGCCGCGCTGTGGACCTTGCGCCAGACCAACCTCGCGTCCCCAGCGCAGCATGATGACGATCACCAGCAGGAACAGGCTTGCTGCGGCGAGCGAAGGGGCGATGCCGTGCTTGACGAGGTCAAGAAGGTCGATCCCCTCTGGCCCCGTTCCCGCGATCTGGATGCCGGAGTTGATGGCCTGCCAGATCAGATAGACCCCAAGGGCGACAAGGGCTGT
>JAKQLM010000422.1 GCA_029567145.1 Pseudomonadota bacterium | reverse complement strand
GCCGCCGTCCAGCCGGTGCTGCAGGGGCTGTTCGAGCACTTTGGCAAGGGCCGCAAGGTCCACGCCGACTGGCCGCGCATCGCCTACCGCGACAGCCTGAAATGGTTCGGCTCCGACAAGCCCGACTTGCGCAACCCGATCCGGATGCAGGACGTGTCGGGGCATTTCGCCGGTTCCGGCTTTGCGATCTTCGCCAAGCTGTTGGAGCAGGCAGGCAACGAGGTCCGCGCCATTCCCGCACCCAAGGGGCCGTCGGGCGAACCCGTGGGCCGCAAGTTCTGCGACCGGATGAACGCCTTTGCGCAACAGCAAGGGCTGCCCGGGATGGGCTATATCTTCTGGCGCGAGGCCGAGGATGGGTCGGGCATGGAAGCCGCGGGCCCCCTGGCCAAGAACATCGGACCAGAGCGGACCGAGGCGATCCGGGTGCAGCTGGGTCTGGAAAAGGGCGACGCGGCCTTCTTCCTGGGCGGCAAGCCCGAGACGTTCGAGCCCATCGCTGGCCGCGCGCGCAACGTGATTGGTGAGGAGTTGGGCCTGACCGACAAGGACAGCTTCCGCTTTGCCTGGATCGTCGACTTCCCGATGTATGAAAAGACCGACGAGGGGAAGATCGACTTCTCCCACAACCCGTTCTCGATGCCGCAGGGGGGCCTGGAGGCGCTGAACGGCGATCCCTTGGACGTCTATGCCTACCAGTATGACCTTGCCTGCAACGGCTATGAGGTCATCAGCGGCGGCATCCGCAACCACAAGCCCGAGA
The DNA here is from genome assembly GCA_029567145.1 of Pseudomonadota bacterium. Taxonomy (GTDB): domain Bacteria; phylum Pseudomonadota; class Alphaproteobacteria; order Rhodobacterales; family Rhodobacteraceae; genus Tabrizicola. Next base: position 10,868 of record JAKQLM010000422.1, on the reverse strand, counting down.
TCATGTACAAGGCGTTTGAACTGGCGGGCTACCCGAACTCCGAAGTCGACAAGCGGTTTGGCGGGATGGTCAAGGCGTTCAAGTATGGCGCTCCGCCCCACGGTGGCTGTGCGGCGGGGATCGACCGGCTGGTGATGCTGCTGGCCGACACCCAGAACATCCGCGAGGTCATCATGTTCCCGATGAACCAGCGGGCGGAGGACCTTTTGATGAACGCTCCCAGCGAGCCGACACTGCAGCAACTGCGCGAGTTGAACCTGCGCGTCGTCCCGAAGGACAGCTGATGTATCAGGCCTCGGTCCCCGTCTTTCGCCACTACCTTGCCCGCGTGGCAGCGATGGTGGAAAGGGCCGGGCCCGAGGCTTTGGACGCCCGCATCGCCGACGCATTTCCGGCCCGCCAGCAGTTTGCGACTGCGGCGGGCTTTGCCTTGCGGGTGACCTGTCCGCTGGCCGGGCGCGAGGTGCCGGACCTGCCGCAGGCGCTGGGTCCCCGGCTGGCCGTCGCGCGGGCGATGCTTGGGGCGATGACCCCGTCCGAGTTCGACGGCGCTGAGAGCCGGATTATCCGGCATCACGCCGGCTTTGCGGTGCTGGAGCAGACCGGGGCCGACTTCCTGCATCTGTACGGCCTGCCGAATTTCTTCTTTCATCTGACCATGGGCTATGCGGCCCTGCGCGCGGCGGGGGTGCCGCTGGGCAAGGCCGATTTCGACGGCTTTCACAGCTATCCCGCTGACTTCCGGTTCTAGACCGGGCGGTTTCCGCCGACGGTGGACCTTGCCCACGACGGAAGCCCCCCGAACCTGCGTATGATCGGCAAACCGATCGAATGGGGTTTCACGATGGATGCCACCACCCGGGCGTTGCGCTTTGGCTATGGATTGCCCGCCACGGGCCCGCTTGCCGCGCCGGTCGGGCCGGACCGTGCGGCGGACCGCTGGCCCGGCATCCATCTGGCCGAGGTTGCGCCGGTTCTGATCGCCTACCGCGAGGCGAAGAAGGCAAAGGACGAGGCAGGGATCAAGGCTGGCCACAGTGCGGCGGACGCGTTGGCCCTGCGGGGGGCCAAGGCGATGCTGGCCCGCGCCGTCGGGTCAGACGATCCCTACCGCGAGCGGCTGGTGGCGTTCTGGGCCGACCATTTCACCGTGGCGCCGAAGTCGAGGATGGAGCGGCCCTTTCCCGCGATCCTGATCGACGAGGCGATCCGCCCGCATGTCGCGGGGCGGTTCGCGGACATGCTGAAAGCGGTCACCACGCATCCGGCGATGCTGGTCTTTCTGAACCAGGATGCGTCGTTCGGACCCGGTTCGCCCAAGGGCAAGCGGCAGAAAAAGGGTTTGAACGAGAACCTGGCAAGGGAGCTGCTGGAGCTGCACACGCTGGGGGTCGGGGCCGTCTATACACAGGTTGATGTTCGAGAACTGGCAGAACTGCTGACCGGACTGGCCGTTTCACCCGACCGGGGGTTCGTTTTTGACAAGAAACGCGCCGAGCCTGGGGCCGAGTCCGTGCTGGGCACAGCCTATCGCGGCGACGGGCTGGACCCGGTCCTGCGGGCGCTGGACGATCTGGCGATCCGGCCCGAAACGGCCGCGCACCTGGCACGGAAGCTGGCGGTGCATTTCGTGGCGGACGACCCGGACGCGGGCACGGTCGCGCCGCTTGAGCGGGCGTTCCTGGACTCAGGCGGCGATCTTTCCGCCATGGCGGGGGTGCTTCTGTCCGTGCCGCAGCCCGAGGCGCTGACCAAGGTCCGCCAACCTTTCGACTTTCTGATCGCAGCCTTCCGCGCCCTGGGGGTGACGCCCGAAAGGATCCTGACGCTGGAGCCCAAGCCGTTCAAACGGCTGATCCTGGACCCGTTGGCGGCGATGGGCCAACCGTTCCAGCAGGCCCCCGGCCCGGATGGCTGGCCCGAACCCGCGGCGGACTGGATCACGCCGCAGGGTCTTGCCGCGCGAATCAACTGGGCGATGCACGCTCCTGAGCGGTTGGTGCGCCCGCTGCCCGATCCGCGCGCCTTTCTGCGCTTGGCGTTGGGCGACCGGGCGGACGAGCGGCTGGTCTGGTCGGTAAACGCGGCGGAATCGGCGCGCGACGGGGTGGGGCTGGTCCTGGCCTCGCCCGCGTTCAACAGGAGATAGGCGATGGATCGGCGATTGTTCCTGAAAGGGGTTGGCGTGCTGGGCTGTTCGGCGGCGGCGCATCCCTTGATGACGGCGGTGACGCTGGCGGCGACGCCGGGGGAAAACCGGCTGGTCGTCATCATCCTGCGCGGTGCGATGGACGGGCTGGACGTGGTGCAGCCGCGCGGCGACCGGGCACTGGTGGCGGCGCGGCCCGGGATGATGGCGGGGGCGTCCGACCTGGACGGGTTCTTTGCGCTGCATGACGGGCTGTCGGGGCTGAAGCCGCTGTGGCAGGCGGGTGAACTGGCCTTTGTCCACGCCACCTCGACCCCCTACCGCGACAAGCGCAGCCATTTCGACGGCCAGGACCTGCTGGAGGCCGGGACCGGCAGCGACCTTGCCCCGGCGGCGCAGCGCGACGGCTGGCTGAACCGGCTGTTGACCGTGCTGCCCGGCGCGCAGTCCGAAACCGCCTGGGCCGTCGGGCGCGAGATGCTGCCGGTTCTGGCCGGGGCCGCCCCGGTGCAAGCCTGGTCGCCCGATCAGGATCTGGCGCTGTCGGCCCCGGCGCAGGCGCTGTTGACCCATGTCTACGAAGGGGACCCACTGTTCCTGCAAGCTTCGGGCACCGCATTCGGGCTGGCGGGGATGGAGGACACCGGCGGCCGCGACGCCGACCTTCTGTCCGCCTTTGTCGCCGAACGCCTGCGGGCCGAGGCGCGGATCGCGTCCTTTTCGCTGACCGGCTGGGACACCCACAAGGCGCAGGAGCGGGCGATCCTGAGGCCGCTGGACCAGTTGCAGCGCGCCGTCCTGGGGCTGAAAGCGGGGCTTGGCGGGGACGTCTGGGGCAAGACCGTGGTGCTGGCGATGACGGAATTCGGGCGGACGGTGCGGCAGAACGGGTCGGGGGGCACCGATCACGGCACCGGCGGGGCGATGCTGGTGGCCGGGGGAGCCGTCAAGGGCCGTCAGGTGCTGGGCCGCTGGCCGGGCCTGGACGAGGCCGACCTTTATGACCGGCGCGATCTGATGCCGACCTCGGACGTGCGCGACTGGGCGGCGCAGGTCATCGCGGGCCTGTACGGCACCAGCCGCAGCGTGCTGGAGACGACCGTGTTTCCCGGCCTGCGGATCGAGGCACCCCCCGGCCTTGTCCTGTGACCTTGCGGCCCCCCGGGCGGCGGCTTAGCCTGCCGTTGTGGCTGTGGGAGGCGTGACGATGGACAAGCGGGACCTGGGCAGGGACGTGCCGGGCTGGAAGCCACCGCCGCGACCGGGGACTGACCCGATGGTCGGGCGGCTGGTGACGCTGGAACCCCTGAACGCCGATGCCCATGCGGTCGAGTTGCACGAGGCGTTTCAGGGCCATGACTGGCTGTGGGACTACATGCCTTACGGCCCCTTCGCGTCGGGTTCGGCCTATCACCGCTGGGCCCGCCAGCGCGAGGAAGGCGCGGACCCCCGGTTCTTCGTGCTGCGCGACCGGGCGACCGGGCATCCCGGCGGGATCGCCAGCTATCTGCGGATCGACCCGGACGCAGGCTCGATCGAGGTCGGGCACATCTGCATCGCCCCCGTCCTGCAACGCGGGGCCGCCGCGACCGAGGCGATGTTCCTGATGCTGGATTGGGCGTTTTCGGCGGGGTATCGCCGCTATGAATGGAAATGCAACGCGCTGAACGTGCCGTCACGCCGGGCGGCGGAACGGCTGGGCTTCAGCTTTGAAGGCGTGTTCCGCAATCATCTGGTGGTCAAGGGCCGCAACCGCGACACCGCCTGGTTTTCGGTGATCGACAGCGAATGGCCCGCCCTGGCCGAGGCATACCGGGTCTGGCTGCACCCGTCGAACTTTGACGCCAGGGGGCGGCAGAAGGAACGGCTGTCCGACCTGACCCGGCTGGTGAGGGCGAACGGTGACCCCCTCCTGGCGGGGCGCGGATAGGGCGTCAGGCCAGGGTCGGCACTTCGGTCAGGCGCTGGGCCAGAAGCGCGGCCAGCGCCTGACGTCCCGGCGGATCTTCGGCATTCAGGGCCGCATCCTCCAGCGCCCGGTCGCCCACGGTCCGGGCCAGCGACCGCACGAACCCGGTGGCATAGCCGTCCGCATCGCTGCCGCCGATCAGCCGTGCGGCATGGGCCAGATCGTCGCGCAGCGCCATCGGATCGGCCTTCGGCACGTCCACCTCGTCGCCCGCAGGGACCGCCCCGGCCCCGGCGACCAATTGCCGGATCAGCCGCAAGAGGGCCGCGATCGAGGTGATGGGCTTCTCGACAAAGGCGATCGCCCCCGCCTCCAGCGCGGAAGCGCGGCCATCGGGGTCGCCGCTGATCCCAAGGACGGGCAGGCCAAGGGCCGCGCCTTCGGCAATCAGCGCCTCACCCCGGCCATCGGGCAGGCCAAGATCGACGATCATCAGATCGGGCCGGTAGCAGTCCAGGTGCGACCGCGCGGTCGCCAGCGTTTCGGCCCGTCGCAGCCGGGCCCCGGCGCGGGTCACGATCAGGCGCAGGGCGTCACAGGTGAAACGGCTGTCTTCGACCACAAGCAGCGTCACCCCGCGCAGCGGCAGGCCCGCCTGCAAGGCCGGATCGGGCGCGGGTGGGCTGTGCGGCGGAAAAGGCATCGGGCGGCTCCTTCTGGATCGGCGGGATCGGGCGTGCCTGGCGGCGGCGTTGCGGCAGCTTGCATCGACAGAGGTAAATGCCCGGTAAATGCCGCTGCGACCGCCTGACGCTTGCGCAAGTCGCGCGGCAGCCGCATAAGCCCGGGGACGAAGACCAGCGAAGGACCCTGCCATGATCGGCCGCCTGAACCACGTCGCCATCGCCGTCCCGGACCTGGAGGCCGCCGCAGCGCAGTACCGCTTTGCGCTGGGGGCCAAGGTCGGCGCGCCGCAGCCGGAACCCGACCACGGCGTCACGGTGATCTTCATCGAACTGCCCAACACCAAGATCGAGCTTTTGCACCCGCTGGGCGAGGGCTCTCCCATCCTGGGGTTTCTGGAAAAGAACCCCTCGGGCGGCATCCACCACATCTGCTATGAGGTCGACGACATCCTGGCCGCGCGCGACCATCTGAAGGCGACCGGCGCGCGGGTCCTGGGGTCGGGTGAGCCGAAGATCGGCGCGCATGGCAAGCCGGTGCTGTTCCTGCACCCCAAGGATTTCAACGGCTGTCTGGTGGAACTGGAGCAGGCATGACCATCACCGCCGCACTTGTGCTGTATTCCGTCACATGGTTCATGACCTTTTTCGTCGTGCTGCCCCTGGGCACGCAAAGCCAGGACGAGGCGAACCGGATCGAGCCTGGAACGCCCCCCGGCGCCCCGGCTGACCATGTCGTCGGTCGCAAGGCAAAGCTGACCACGCTGATCGCAACGCCGATCTGGGCCGCGATCACCGGCGTGATCCTGTCGGGCTGGATCACGATTGCCGACCTGGACTGGTTCGGCCGGATGGGGAACTGAGCCCAGGCACGGGGCCAGAATCCCAAAGCAAGGACTTTCGCTTTTTTCCGGCTTTGGGAATCTGACCCCCGGAGGCTAGCGGCCCGCCAGCATCATCCGGTGAAAGAGATGCGTGAAGGTCGCAGCCCCCAGCACAGGGATCACCAGGTTCACGATCGGCACTGACAGGGGGGCGGCCATCAACGTGCCCGCCAGCCAGATCGTCCCGGAATAGCGGCTGCGCAGGGCGGCGGCCTCGGCCGGAGGCAGGCGGCGCAGGGCGACCATGGTGAAATACTCGCGCCCCAGAAGAAAGCCGTTCACCGCCCAGAACAGCACCGGGATCAGCGGACCGGCAAAGGGATAGAGAAACAGCGCGCCCACGTTGACCGCGATCACCAGGCCCAGAAAGTTGACCGACTGGCGCAAGGCATCGGCCCAGGGCAGGGCGGTGGCGGGCGGCAGATGGGGGTAGTGCCGGTCCTCGACCGCGTCGGCGACGTCCTCCAGGAAGAAGCCGGTAAAGGCCGAGGCGACCGGCATCATCAGAAAGATCGACAGGCCCAGCATCAGCAAAAGCGAGGCCCAGCCAAGGATGGTCTCGATCCCGGTGACCGGGCCGACCAGCGGGATTTCAAAGCTGTCCGGTGTCAGCCACCACAAAAGCTGCAGGAATGCGGTGTAGACCGCGACCAACAGCACCAGCGCCAGCGCGACACCCAAAAGCAGCACGCGGCGGAAGCGCCGGTCGCCCAATTGTCCAAGCGCCAGACCGAACGCGGCAAAGATCATGGCTGATCCCAGGTGACGATGCGGCCCAGGTCGGGGCGCGGGCGGTCGGGGGCATCGGCGGGCGGGGTGGCGATGTGGACAATGCCGGCGACGGTTTCGCCAGCGGTGCAGCCAAAGGCGCGGGCGGCGAACTGCGCGTCATGCGCGGGCCAGCCGGTCAGCCAGCAGGCGCCCCAGCCTGCCGCCTCGGCCGCGTTGACCAGGTTCATGCACAAGGCGGCGGCGGACATCAGCTGCTCGACCGCCGGGATCTTCGGCGAGGGTTTCGGCGAGGCGATCACCACCACGGCCAGCTTGCCCGCGTCGAACTGCCCGCGCCCCTTGGCGATCCTTTCGGCGTCGCTGCCCTGTTCGGTCGCGATGGCTTCGACCAGGTCGGCCAGCCGCTGAAAGCCCGCGCCCTGGACCACGATCAGCCGCCACGGCTCCAGCTTGCCATGGTCGGGGACGCGGGTGGCGGCGGTCAGGATCTCGGTCACCTGGTCGCGGTCGGGAATGGGGTGGGTGAAAAGCTTGGCCGGGCGGGACCGGCGGGCGGTCAGAAAGGCAAGGGCGGCATCGTTGCGGGCGGGCATGGGAATCCTATGGCGTCATGGCAGGCGCAGCTTAGGGGCTTCCCCCGCCCGCCGCCAGAGACCGCCTTTGCCGTCCGGGCCCCGGAGTTTTTGAAAACTCCGGTCCGATTTCTTTGAAGAAATCGGCGCCCGTCACAGGCGCAGCGCCAGGGCGGCGTCGTCGATCCAGGCCCTGGCGAAGGCGTCGAACCGGTCGTCGGGCTGGCGTTTTTCCAGCGTTGCGGCCAGGGGGTCGGGGGCATGGACAGGTTTCGGATCGCCGACCGACACCAGTTCCTCCAGAACGGCATGGCCGCAGAACGGGACGTAAACCTCGGAATAGCCGCCTTCATGCACCAGGGTCAGGCTGCCGTTGCACAGGTCATCCGCCGCCTGCTGCATCCTCCGGGTCATCTGGCGGAACGTCTCGGCGGTGCACAGCATCCGGCCCAGGGGATCGACAGCCGCCGCATCGAAGCCGCAGGCAACCACGATGGCGTCGGGCTTGAAGCGGGCAAGGGCGGGGACCACGACCCGCTCCATCGCGTGCAGATAGGCTGCATGGCCGCAGCCGGGGGGCAGCGGCAGGTTGAGGTTCGCGCCGGTGGCGCTCTCGCCGCCCATTGCGGACAGGTCGCCGGTGTCGAGGGGATAGTTCCGGTCCTGGTGCAGGCTGATGGTCAGGACGTTCGGATCGTCCCAGAAGATCGCCTCGGTCCCGTTGCCGTGGTGAACGTCCCAGTCGACGACGGCCACGCGGTCCACCAGCTTTTCGGCCGTCAGCGCGCGGATCGCCACGGCGATGTTGTTCAAAAGGCAAAAGCCGTTCGGAAAGTCGCTGGTGCAATGATGGCCGGGAGGGCGCGACAGGGCATAGGCGTTCCGCGCCCCGCCGGTCACGACATGGCGCAGCGCCGCCGTCGCCAGCCCCGTTGACAGCGCCGCGATTTCATAGCCGCCGCGCCCGAACGGGGTGCGCAGGCCAAGTTCTCCGCCGCCCGCGTCCGACATCGCCGTGAAGGCCGACAGATAGCTGGCGGGATGGACGCGCCGCAGGTCTTCCTCGGTCGCCGGATCGGCCCCCAGCATCTGCATCTGGCGGGACAGGCCCGTCACCTCGATCAGGTTGCGCAGGCGGCGCTTGGTTTCCGGGCTTTCGGGCAGGCCTGCCCCCGGCTGCACCAGCCCCCCGACCGGCAGGGTGAAGGCATAATTGCCGCCGCCATGCCAGAAGCAGCGTTCGTCGCTGAAGAAGGCGGTCTGCGGCATGGGCAACTCCGTTTTGGGCAAGCCTAGGCGGGGCAGGACACAATGGCCAGTGCCGCGTCAGTTCGGCGGGGTGGTCTTGCGCTGGCGCGCGCGCTCCAGGCCCAGGCGGCTTTCGCGCCAGATGATCAGGATGCCCGCGATCACGACCAGCGTCGCCCCGCCGATCATCGCCCAGGTCGGCACCTCGGCGAACACGAAATAGCCGATGGCCAGCGCGAACAGCATCGAGGCATAGTCGAAGGGCGCGACCAGCGAGGCGTCCGCCTCACGATACGCCGTGGTCAGGAAGATCTGCCCGACCCCGCCCATAAGCCCGGCAAGGACCAGCAAGGCTGCCTCGAACGGCGTGGGCCAGACCCAGCCGAAGGGCAGGGTGACCAGGGACAGCGTGGTGGCGGTCAGCGAGAAGTAGAACACGATCGCCGCCGTGCCTTCAGTCATCACCAGCTTGCGGGCAAAGACCTGCGCCAGGGCGGCAAAGACCGCGCTGCCCAGGACCAGGGTTGCGCCGAACGCCTCGGCGACCGAGGCGCTTTCGGGCCCAAGCGACAGGCGCGGCAGAAGCACGATCAGCACGCCAGCCAGCCCGAGCGCGACGCAAGAGATGCGGAAAAGCCGCACCTCTTCGCCCAGGAACATCGCGGCGAAGATGACGGTCAAGAGGGGGGCCGCATAGCCGATGGCGGTCACCTCGGGCAGGGGCAGGTAGCCAAGGCCCGCAAAGCCCAGCCCCATCGACACCGTGCCCATCAACCCGCGCCAGAGATGGCCCATCGGGTTTCGCGTCTTCAGCCCGGTGCCCAGCTCTCGCCGCCAGGCCAGCCACATCACGATGACGGGGATCGCAAAGAACGACCGGAAGAACACCGCCTGCCCCGGCGGCACATGCGCGGCCGTCGCCTTGATCAGCGCGGCCATGCAGATGAAGATCAGGACCGAGCCCAGCTTGAACGCGATCCCCCGCAAGGGGCGGCTGGGATAGGGTTGGGCTGTGGTCATCGGGGTTCCGGATCGGGTTGGCACATCTAGACGCGGGCTGTGGTTTCAGGTTCCCTGATCGGAAAGGAGAATGCCATGCCGAAAGCGCCCCTTGCGGACAGAATTGACCAGGGTCGGGGTCTGGTGCCTGCCGATCTGGTGCTGAAAGGTGGCCGGGTCCTTGACCTGATCACCGGCGATCTGGTGGAAACCGATGTCGCGATCTGCGGCGACACCATCGTGGGGGTGTTCGGGTCCTACTCTGGCAAGCGCGAGATCGACGTGTCGGGCCGCGTGCTGGTGCCGGGCTTCATCGACACGCATCTGCATGTGGAATCCTCGCTGGTGACGCCGCATGAATTCGACCGCTGCGTCACGCCGCGTGGCGTGACGACGGCGATCTGCGATCCGCACGAGATTGCCAATGTCTGCGGCGTGCCGGGGATCCGCTATTTTCTGGACAGCGCCGCCCAGCTGGTGATGGACTTGGCGGTGAACCTGTCGTCCTGCGTGCCCTCGACCCACATGGAGACGACGGGCGCGCGGCTTTCCGCGGCGGACCTGGTGCCGCTGATGGACCATCCGGGCGTCATCGGGCTGGCCGAGTTCATGAACTATCCCGGTGTCCTGATGAAGGACCCCGGCTGTCTGGAGAAGCTGGAGGCGTTCCGGGGCCGCCATATCGACGGCCATGCGCCCCTGCTGCGGGGGTTGGACCTGAACGGCTATATCAGCGCGGGCATCCGGACCGAACATGAGGCGACCAGCTACGACGAGGGGCTGGAAAAGCTGCGCAAGGGAATACGGGTCCTGATCCGCGAGGGGTCGGTGTCCAAGGACCTGCACGCGCTGGCCGGGCTTTTGACGGAAAGGTTTTCGCCTTACCTCTGCCTCTGCACGGATGACCGCAACCCGCTGGACATCGGCGAGCATGGGCATCTGGACTACATGATCCGCACGGCGATTGCTTTGGGGGCCGCGCCGCTGGCGGTCTACCGGGCGGCGTCCCTCAGCGCGGCAGAGGCGTTCGGGCTGAAGGACCGGGGCCTGATCGCGCCGGGCAAGCGGGCGGATATCGCGGTGATCGACAGTCTGGAGGGCTGCCATGCGTCGCTGGTCCTGTGCCGGGGGGTGGTGGCCGACGAGGCGGCCTTTGCCGCGCGGGGCCGGGTGGAGCCGGTGGCGCGTCGGTCGGTGAAGGCCCCTGCCGTGACGGCCGGGGCCTTCCGGACCGGGGGAAACCGGGTCGACACGCCGGTGATCGGCATCCTGCCGGGCAAGATCATCACCGAACATCTGACGTTTGAAATCGCCCCCGTGGACGGCGACAAGCGGGCGGACGTGACCCGCGACCTGGTGAAGATCGCGGTGGTGGAGCGGCACGGGGTGAACGGGAACATCGCGACGGGGTTCGTGAAGGGGTTCGGGCTGGCACGCGGGGCGATTGCGTCGACGGTCTGCCACGACCACCATAACATCGCGGTGGTGGGGGTGGATCCGGCGGACATGGCGCAGGCGGTGACGCGGCTGGGTCAGATCGAGGGCGGGTTCGTCGTGGTCGAGGGGGGCCGCGTGCTGGCAGAACTGGCGCTGCCGGTGGCGGGGTTGATGAGCCTGCTACCCTTCGAGGAGGTGCGGGAGGGGCTGGTTGCCCTGCGGGCGGCCGCAAGGTCGCTGGGGGTCGTGCTGGAG
>JAKQLM010000397.1 GCA_029567145.1 Pseudomonadota bacterium | reverse complement strand
GATGTCGCCGAATTCGACAGTGGCGAGTTGAACGCCAGCGGCAAGCGGGTAGTTGTCATCGGCGGCGGCGACACGGCGATGGACTGCGTGCGCACGGCGATCCGGCAGGGGGCGTTGTCGGTGAAGTGCCTGTACCGGCGTGACCGGGCGAACATGCCGGGATCGCAGCGCGAAGTGCAGAATGCCGAGGAAGAAGGCGTTGAATTCGTGTGGCTTTCCGCGCCCAAGGGCTTTACCGGCGGGACGGAGGTTGACGGCGTGATGGTGCAGAAGATGCGCCTTGGCGTTCCGGATGCGTCAGGCCGCCAGTCGCCGGAAGTGATCGAAGGCGCAGACTATGTCGAACCGGCCGATCTGGTCATTCAGGCGCTGGGGTTCGAGCCCGAGGCGCTTCCGTCCCTGTGGGGCGTGCCAGAGTTGAAGGTCACCCGCTGGGGCACGATCAAGGCCGATTTCCGCACGCATGAGACCAGCCTGCCGGGCGTTTACGCGGCGGGGGATATCGTGCGGGGGGCCAGTCTGGTGGTCTGGGCGATCCGGGATGGCCGTGAAGCGGCTGACGCAATCCTGGGTTACCTGTCCCAGACCGGAGCCGTGGCGGCGGAATGATGAACGGTTGGTTAAGCGTCTGGCATGTGTCTGGCATCCGTCTGGCATGCGTCGGGCGGAAATGACCGACCGGAATTGGTGAAACGTCAGGTATGTTGACCTGATCCAAGGTGAAACGGCGATGCGGAAGTTCCTGATCCTTGCCCTGATCGCTCCGGCCTTTCCAGTTCTGGCCGGAACCTGGGACGCGCCCGAAGGCTGCACGGCGTTCATGACCGTGCAGTCCAAGGCCTGCCGGGTGTCGCACTACTATCGCTGCGACCGGGACACCCCTGGCGACCAGTGGCGGGTGGACATGGATCAGGAGGGGCCGTTCTTCTTTTCGCGCATCAATAGCGAGGGGGAATGGGTGGAAAGCCTGGATTCCGCGCGGCAGGTGCTGGACCCGTCCCCGGTGGACCGGGCGAGTTTTTCCGAATTGCTGGCAAGCGGGATCGACACCTGGGATTTCACCCTGTCCAAGGACGACGGGACCGGCAGTCGGGCGGCGGGATACGACCGGCTGACGGGCAAGTCGGCGGCGATTGACGGGATCACGCTGCAGCAGACCGAGGTGGAGTTCACCGAATACGACCGCGACGGCACCGTCCTGCGCCGGTCGCGCGGGAATGAGTATGTGAACCCCGACTGGCGGCTGTTCTTTGCAGGCCCCGGGGAGACCGATCTGGGCGATGGCCAGTGGCGTCCGATCGATGGGTCACCCGTCGAGTTCGTCTTTCCGGGCGAGCCGGGGTTCCTGGCGACCCAGCCGATCTATGACTGCGACGCGCTGACCGCCTCGGTCCAGGTGGTGAGGGTTCGTCATGAACCTTGAGCGGTCCGGTGGCTGTCTGTGCGGCGCGGTGCGGTTCACGGCCCGGCTGACGGGCACGACCTTCGGCATCTGCCATTGCCCGATGTGCCGCAAGTGGACCGGCTCGGCCCTGTTGGGGATCACGGTCCCGGCGGGAAATGTGGACTGGACGGGGCTGGAGCATGTGGCCAAGCGGCAATCCTCGGGCTGGGGCGAGCGGGCCTGGTGCGCGGAGTGCGGGTCCAACATCTGGTTCCGGGTGACGGTGGACGGGCCTTATGCGGGCAATCTGGAGCTGCCGGTGGGTCTGTTCGACGATGCGAACGGGCTGACCCTGACGAACGAGATCTACATCGACATGAAGCCCGACAGTTTCGCCTTTGCGGCGACGGATCGGCAGGTTTTGACGCGCGCGCAGTGTGTGGAGAAATTCCCACTGCTGGCCAGTGAGTGAAGGGGAAAGCCATGACCTATGATGACGCCTGGGTTGCCGCCGAGGAAGCCAAGCGCGCCTGGATGGACGCCAACGGGCTTTACAAGGCCGAGGATGAACATTCGTCCTGCGGCGTGGGTCTGGTCGTGTCGATCTCTGGCAAGCCCAGCCGCAAAGTGGTGGAAAACGGCATCAACGCGCTGAAGGCGGTCTGGCACCGGGGCGCGGTGGACGCGGATGGCAAGACCGGCGACGGGGCGGGCATCCATGTGCAGATCCCGGTCAAGTTCTTCTACGACCAGGTGCGCCGCACGGGGCATGAGCCGGATGTCGCGAAGCTGATCGCCGTGGGGCAGGTGTTCCTGCCGCGCACGGACTTTGGCGCTCAGGAACGCTGCCGGACCATCGTCGAAACCGAGGTCCTGCGGATGGGGCATTACATCTATGGCTGGCGGCATGTGCCGGTGGATGTGTCGGTGCTGGGCGACAAGGCCAACGCGACGCGGCCCGAGATCGAGCAGATTCTGATCCGCTGCGAGAAGGACATCGATCAGGAGCAGTTCGAGCGCGAGCTGTACATCATCCGCCGCCGGATCGAGAAAGCGGCGACGGCGGCGGGCATTCAGGGGATGTATCTGTGCAGCCTGTCGTGCCGGTCGATCATCTACAAAGGGATGATGCTGGCCGAGCAGGTGGCGACCTTCTACCCCGACCTGATGGACGAGCGGTTTGAAAGCGCCTTCGCGATCTACCACCAGCGGTACAGCACGAACACCTTCCCGCAGTGGTGGCTGGCGCAGCCGTTCCGGATGCTGGCCCACAACGGCGAGATCAACACGCTGAAGGGCAACGTCAACTGGATGAAGTCCCACGAAATCCGCATGGCTTCGGCGAACTTTGGCGAGGCGGCGGAGGATATCAAGCCGATCATTCCGGGGGGGACATCGGACAGTGGCGCGCTGGATGCGGTGTTCGAGGTGCTGGTGCGGTCGGGCCGTAGTGCTCCGATGGCGAAGACGATGCTGGTGCCAGAGGCCTGGTCGAAGCAGACGGTGAACATGCCGAAGGCCTGGGCGGACATGTATTCCTACTGCAACTCGGTCATCGAGCCTTGGGATGGTCCGGCTGCCCTTGCCATGGCCGATGGGCGCTGGGTTTGCGGCGGGTTGGACCGCAACGGGTTGCGCCCGATGCGCTATGTGGTGACGGGCGACGGTTTGCTGATCGCGGGGTCGGAGGCCGGGATGGTGCCGGTGGACGAATCCACGATCCGCGAGAAAGGTGCGCTTGGGCCGGGGCAGATGATTGCCGTGGATATGGTCGAGGGCAAGCTGTTCCACGACGTTGAAATGAAAGACAAACTTGCCGCCGCGCAGCCTTATAGCGACTGGGTCGGCAAGATCGTCGACCTGAACGCTTTGCTGAAGGACATCCCCGAGACGCAGACCTTTACCGGGCCTGCGCTGCGCCAGCGCCAGATCGCGGCGGGGTTTACGGTGGAGGAACTGGAGCAAGTTCTGGCCCCGATGGCCGAGGACGGCAAGGAAATGGTCGCCAGCATGGGCGATGACACGCCGCCTGCGGTGCTGTCTTCGGTCTACCGGCCTCTCAGCCACTACTTCCGCCAGAACTTCAGCCAGGTGACGAACCCGCCCATCGACTCGCTTCGTGAGGGGCGCGTGATGTCCTTGAAGACGCGGTTCGGCAACCTGCGGAACGTGCTGGACGAAAACAACTCCCAGACCGAAATCCTGGTTCTGGAAAGCCCCTTCGTCGCGAACCGTGAGTTCGAGGTGATGGTGCAGCGCTTCGGCGATCAGGTCGCGTTCATCGACTGCACCTTCCCGGTGGGCGAGGGGCTGGACGATCTGCGCGTCGGGCTGGAACGGATCCGGGCGGAAGCCGAGGATGCCGTGCGCTCTGGGGCCGGGCAGCTTGTGCTGA
>JAKQLM010000394.1 GCA_029567145.1 Pseudomonadota bacterium | reverse complement strand
TGACCGACAAGGTCGTCCATGCCTATTCCCTGGGCGCGGAACGGGTCGAGGACGTGATGGAGATGGTCCGCCTTGCCGGGGGCCTGTCGCACAGCGAATTCGACGCGAAACCGCGGATGTACACCAACATCAACTCCGTCTCGCCCCTGAAGCACGACTATCCGATGCTGGACGGCGCGATGCGGATGGCCAAGCGCGGCCAGCCGGTTGTGGTGACCCCCTTTACCCTTGCGGGCGCCATGGCCCCCGTCACCATGTCCGGCGCCGTTGCCCTGTCCATCGCGGAAGCCTTGGCCGCCATCGCCCTGCTGCAATACATCGCGCCGGGCTGCCCGGTCGCCATCGGCACCTTCACCAGCAATGTCGACATGAAGTCCGGCGCGCCCGCCTTTGGCACGCCCGAATACATGCGCGCGACGCAGATGACCGGGCAACTCGTGCGCCACTACAAGCTGCCCTTGCGCTCCTCCGGCGTCTGTGCGGCCAACGTGCCGGACGGCCAGGCGATGTGGGAGACGTCGAATTCCCTTTGGGCCGCCGTCCAGTCGCGCACCAACATGGTCTACCATGCGGCGGGCTGGTTGGAGGGCGGGCTGATCGCGTCCCCCGAAAAGTTCATCATGGACTGCGAGGTCCTGCAGATGATCCAGCGCTATTTCGAGGAGGCGACCTTCGCCACCACCGACGACGACCTTGCCTTCGACGCGATCAAGGAGGTCGGGGCAGGCGGCCACTACTTTGGCGTCCAGCACACCCAGGACCGCTATCAGCACGCCTTCTACCAGCCCTTCGTCAGCGACTGGCGGAACTATGAGGCGTGGCAAGCCGACGGGTCGGTCTGGACCGTCGAGCGCGCGCACCGGATCTACAAGCAAATCCTGGCCGAATTCGAAGCCCCCGCGATGGATCACGCCGCACAGGAAGAGCTGACCCGCTTCGTCGCCAAGCGCAAACAGGAAGGCGGCGCGCCGACCGACTTCTGACGCGCCGCATGCCCCCGGGCCCCCGGAGTTTTTGAAAACTCCGGATCGGAGCCTTTGAAGGCTCCGGCGCGATTTCTTCGAAGAAATCGCCTTGCTCTTGACCTGCCGCGCCGCAGCCGTGACCATCCAGGCACAATGACCCTTGTCGAAGCCTCCCTCGCCGACCTTGCCGCTGCCCTGGCCGACGGGCGCACAACCGCCGTCACCCTTGCCGCGCAATGCCTTCAGCGCATTGCAGCTTACGACCGCTCAGGCCCCCGCCTGAACGCGGTCCCCGTCCTGAACCCGCAGGCCTTTGCCGAGGCGCAGGCCTCTGACCTTCGCCGGGCAAAGGGCCAGACCCTTGGCCCCCTGGACGGCATCCCCTACACCGCCAAGGACAGCTACAAGGTCCGGGGCCTGACCGTCGCCGCCGGGTCCCCCGCCTTTGCCGATCTTGTCGCCAGCGACGACGCCTTTGCCATTGCCCGCCTGCGCGCGGCCGGCGCAGTCCTGATCGGCCTGACCACCATGCCGCCCATGGCCAACGGCGGGATGCAGCGCGGCCTTTATGGCCGGGCCGAAAGCCCCTACAGCGCGGACTGGCTGACCGCCGCCTTCGCCTCGGGGTCGTCCAACGGATCCGGCACCGCCACCGCTGCCAGCTTCGCCGCCTTCGGCCTGGGCGAAGAGACCTGGTCCTCGGGCCGCGCCCCCGCCGCGCTGAACGGCCTTTGCGCCTATACGCCATCACGCGGGATCATTTCCACCCGTGGCAACTGGCCCCTTGTGCCCACGATGGACGTCGTCGTCCCCCACACCCGCAGCATGGCGGACCTGTTGACCCTTCTTGACACCCTTGTCGCGGATGACCCGGACAGCCGGGGCGACCTCTGGCGCAGCCAGCCTTGGGTCAACCTGCCCAAGCCTTCGCAGCACCGCCCCGCCAGCTACCCCGCCCTGTCCGCAAAGGCGAGCCTGAAGGGCAAGCGCATTGCCGTCCCCGCCATGTACATCAACGCCGACCCGCAGGCAGGCGGGCAGGGGATCGGCGG
>JAKQLM010000388.1 GCA_029567145.1 Pseudomonadota bacterium | reverse complement strand
GATGGGCCAGACCGGACGCGGGGAAGACAGCGAGATCACCAGCTACCTGAACCTGACGCTGGATTCGAACCTGCAGGGCAACATCATCGAACTGTGCCCGGTTGGGGCTTTGACATCAAAGCCTTACGCCTTCACCGCCCGCCCGTGGGAGCTGACCAAGACTGAAACCGTGGACGTGATGGACGCTTTGGGGTCGAACATCCGCGTCGACACCAAGGGCCGCGAAGTCATGCGCATCCTGCCGCGCAACCATGACGGCGTGAACGAGGAATGGATTTCCGACAAGACCCGCTTTGTCTGGGACGGCCTGCGCCGCCAGCGACTTGACACGCCCTATGTGCGCGAGAATGGCCGGTTGCGGAAGGCGTCGTGGGGCGAGGCGCTGACCAAGGCGGCCGAGGCGATGCGCGGCAAGAAAATCGCGGCCCTTGTGGGCGATCTGGCCCCGGTCGAGGCGATCTATTCGCTGAAACAGCTGGTGGACGGCCTGGGCGGCAAGATCGAATGCCGCACGGACGGGGCAAAGCTGGGTGCGGGGAACCGGTCCGCCTATGCCGGCACCGCACGGATCGAGGATATCGACACCGCAGGGGGCATCCTGCTGATCGGCACCAATCCGCGCCTGGAGGCTCCGGTCCTGAACGCCCGCATCCGCAAGGCTTGGACCAATGGCGCGGTTGTCGGGCTGATCGGCCAGGCGGCGGACCTGACCTATGACTATCACCACATCGGCACCGACCGGGTGGCGCTGGTGACGCATGTCAAGACCGCCGAGACGGCACCTCCGGACGCGAAACCGGGTGTGGTGATCGTCGGACAGGGCGCGATCAACGAGGCGGACGGCGAGGCGGTTCTGGCGCAGGCCATGCGCATCGCCGAGGTGCGGGGCGCGAAGCTCTTGATCCTGCACACCGCAGCCAGCCGCGTGGGCGCGATGGACGTGGGCGCGGTGACCGACGGCGGTCTGGCGGCGGCAACCGACGGGGCCGAGGTGATCTACAACCTTGGCGCCGACGAGGTCGACATCGCGGCGGGGCCGTTCGTGATCTATCAGGGCAGCCATGGGGACCGGGGCGCGAACCGGGCGGATATCATCCTGCCGGGCGCTGCCTGGACCGAGGAGAACGGGCTTTTCGTCAACACCGAAGGTCGCCCGCAGCTGGCGTTCCGCGCCGGGTTCGCGCCGGGCGAGGCCAAGGAAAACTGGGCGATCCTGCGGGCCTTGTCGGCGGAATGCGGGGCGCAGCTTCCGTGGGATTCGCTGGCCGCCTTGCGGGCATCGCTGGTCGCGGCGCATCCCGTGCTGGGCGGCATCGACCAGGTGGCAGAGAACGCGTTGCAGCCGCTTGCCATCAAGCCACTTGGCAAGGCGGATTTCCGCAATGCGCTCAAGGACTTCTACCTGACCAACCCGGTCGCGCGGGCGTCGTCCGTGATGGCGGAACTGTCGGCTCTGGCCAAGGCGCGGCTGGCGACGCCGCTGGCGGCGGAATAGCCGATGCACCACCCCTTGACCCTTCTGGCAACCCTTGGCACCGCAACAGCGGCGCTGGGGGCTTGCACGCCGGGCGTCGAGGTGTCAGAGGATCGCAGCCAGCCGGTCTATGAGGGGATCCAGACGATCCTGCTCGACACGGACCTCGTCAGCTTTTCCGTGGCCATGCAGGGCGCTGCGGACAAGGCGGATGTCGAGGCCTATGGCCGCTGTGCAGCAGCGCAATATGCGCTGGATCGGGGTTACGGCTTCGCGCGGCAAGTGCGGACCATTGTGAAGAAGGACGGGCAGACGTGGTACGGGGATGCGGTCTACCTCATCTCGGCCAGCCTGCCCGAGGGCTTGCGCACGATCGACGCCGAAGTGGCGGTTGGCGAGTGTGTCGAGCTTGCGATACCGACGGTTTGAGGATGAGGGACTGACATGGACGGGTTTCTTGCCACGGGTTTCGGGACGGCGGTGCTGATCGCGGCGCAGTCGCTGCTGATCGTGGCCTTCGTGATGATCAGCCTGCTGTTCCTTGTCTACGGCGACCGGAAGATCTGGGCGGCAGTTCAGATGCGGCGGGGCCCGAACGTGGTGGGGCCGTTCGGCCTGCTGCAATCGGTGGCCGACGCGCTGAAATATGTCGTAAAGGAAATCGTGATTCCGGCGGGCGTGGACCGCCCGGTGTTCTTCCTCGCGCCCATGCTGTCCTTCGTGCTGGCGATCCTCGCCTGGGCGGTGATCCCGTTTGATCAGGGCTGGGTTCTGGCCGACATCAACGTGGCGATCCTGTTCGTCTTCGCTGTCTCCTCGCTTGAGGTTTATGGCGTGATCATGGGCGGCTGGGCCTCGAACTCGAAGTATGCCTTCCTTGGGTCTCTGCGGTCGGCGGCACAGATGATTTCCTATGAGGTGTCGCTGGGCCTGATCATCATCGGGGTGATCATTTCCAC